>DATLAF010000224.1:0-3882 GCA_035527635.1 Thermoplasmatota archaeon
TCATTAAAATTATTTAAGTTGAAACTTCAATCTTACGTTAAAAGAATGAAAAAAGTTAATTTTTATAGAAAAATATCTTTGTTTGGTCACACCGATAGTTGCTTTAATTCTCATTTTCACAATTTGCGTTCTTACTGTAATGTCATATGTGTTTCTATGTTTAATTACCTGAAGGAATATCAGTATGAGTTACATATCTAGGTTTAAGGCATTGATAAATAAAGTATATAAACCAGTGCTGTCTATATTGCTTGCAGCATTAGTGGTTTTTTTAATAGGTGTATTCGTACCAAAAGGAGTTGATTTGTTTAATGATAATGCATTTGGTAAGCGTACGATTCTAAGTGAACCTGAATTGGTTGAAGCGTTAAATGCCGTCGAAGAGAAGGGTGTTGTAATGGCGGTTCACGGGTATCATCATGAAGACTACCGTAATTTCGATGCAGATACATCAAATGAATTAGTGCAAAAAGGAGTAGCTGTTTTTAAAGAGGCTGGTTTAACTCCTTTAGTCTGGTACAATCCTTACGTTGGTATGAGCAGCTTATCAGAGGAAGTGCAAGAGGCGATTCAAAGCGAATTACCTAGACGATTATACTTTGATGCCATTGATGAAAATGGCAATGAAGACGATCTCCTGGAGACCGATGAGATTTGGGTGTATGAAAGTACCTATACTCTGACTCAGACTATGATTGATTCCAACGGAAATGGCAATCCGATTGATGATAAGATCCATAACACAGTGTTGGTCGACTCAACAGAAACGGAAGCGGTTACTGTTGATACTGAAGTCTCGCTTTCTAAGGAACCAGGTCTGAACGTGACGGTCACGGCAGGTGCGATTGATATAACGGCATCCCCACCAGAGGACCAAATCAATGCGAGAGATACGATTGCCTATACCGTCAGAATATACAATACCGGAAGCCAGACCATGACGAATATTCGAATCAATGATACAGTATGGACCCAGCTGAGACGTAATTCAAGTGATGAAAATGGCAATGAAGACGATCTCCTGGAGACCGATGAGATTTGGGTGTATGAAAGTACCTATACTCTGACTCAGGCTATGATTGATTTCAACGGAAATGGCAATCCGATTGACGGTAAGATCCATAATACCGTAATTGTTGACTCTGATGAAACTAATGAAGTTGTTGTTGAAACCGCAGTCCCAATCTCCCAAGAACCTTTCTTGAACGTGACGGTCACGGCAGGTGCGATTGATATCACGGCATCCCCACCAGAGGACCAAATCAATGCGGGAGATACGATTGCCTATACCGTCAGAATATACAATACCGGAAGCCAGACCATGACGAATATTAGGGTTAAAGATTACTTGTTGACTTCACTAAAACGAGGCACGAAATTTAGAACTAGATTTGGAAATGAATATACCTATGGATGGCGCGATATGAAAAGTTTTGACGATCCCCGATACGTAACGGCACAAGCACAGATCATGGGGGATCAACCCAAAAATATCGTAGCTCACTTTTATGATTGGAACGCCTACTCAAAACAACTCATTACCGACTATCTTGCTAAGACCAGCCAAGATCATATTCAACTGAGGGTGGATGATGTGGAGATTAATACTCCTGTCTGGAAGGTAACCGATTTAGCAGAATTTGTAGACCACAGCAAAATACTACTAGTATCCTTTGGCGTCATTCCGGAAGGAACTTGGACAGGGGGGGAGCCGCAACTTCTTGGGATGAGTGTTCTTGATATCTTTCACTTCTATTGGACTTTTTTCCTCATATTTTGCCTCTTCCCGTTTATGTTTTTATTGTTTTGGAAGATGCTCTGTTTACTGTCTAAAAAATTCAACCCTAGTGTATTTGTTCAAGCTTCCCTGTCAAAAGATGATGCAAAACCAAATGTATCAATCATTATTCCGGCTTTTAACGAGGAAAATTATATTGCCCCCTGTTTAGAATCAATTTTAAAGCAAGACTATAAGGGAAAGATGGAAATGATTGTGGTTAACGATGGATCAACTGACCGTACAGCTGAGATAGCAAAAGAATATTCGGTAAAAGTAATTAACCTTGAAACCAATGGGGGCAAAGCCAATGCTTTAAACATCGGGATAGAACAATCCAAAGGAGACATTATCGTCTTTTCGGATGCAGATTCAGAATTGTCAAGCAACGCAGTCAATCTACTTGTTAACTCTTTGGTAGAGGATCCCGATGCAGGAGCAGTTGCTGGTAAGGTCTATATTAAAAATGGGAAAAAGAAGGAAAATTTATTGGTCCGTTTTCAAATGATAGAGTATGAGGTTGACCAAGAACTCTGTCGCTTTATCCAAGGTTTGAATGACAAAGTCCTTGTTTGTCCCGGCGTTCTCTTTGCAGTGAAACGAGAAATTGCTGAAAAAACGTTATTCAGTAATCGATCCGTTATCGAGGATTCTGACTTCACCATCGAAGTTTTAAAGAAGAACATTAAAATTAAATACCAACCCCAAGCCAAGGTCTATACCAGTGCTCCCCAATCATTAAAAGAATGGCTGAATCAAAGAAAACGATGGATGTACGGCAATCTTCAATTATGGCAAATACACAACCATTGGGCAAGAAGCAATCCATGGATGGTCTACAATTATTTCGGGTTTATTACTGCTACGGTTTTAATATTGCTCTTGCTGTTTTTACCATTTTTGTTCTTATCGTACGAGAATGTAGGTCTGGCAGTGCTTCGTGGGATACCTTACACCATCATTCCCATACTGATATTCACGTTGATGATTACTCCCTTTTTCTTGAAGTATAGAAGGATTATTCTGGTAGTTTTCCCTTATGTCTTAATATACGGTACAATAAAAGTCATAACATTAAGCACTATTTACCTACGATACATTTTCAAACGAGGTGTAAAAGTGGAATTTGGTCCGAGTATCATGTTAGTGAGAAATGGTCGATGAAAAGAAGAACCGGCACTTTATTACTAATTGTTCTAATTATTTTAATAATTATGGGTACAACACAGTGTACCGATAAGGACAAACTCGGTACAAAGGAAGTATCGAGCTATGCCATGGGGATCTGGAATAACGCTGAGTTCGCAAAACCGGCTAGCGAATGGGCAAGTGCAGCTAAAAAATATGGTGGGGAAGATGGTTTAATCGATTTAACTGTTATCCAAGCACAATTAGACGGATTTGTCTCTTTAAAATTCCCCTTTAAAAGTAGAGGCATCTTGTATAGTGCTACTTCCACCGACCTTGTCGAAAGATATCTCGATAAATTTGAAACAGAGGGAATACAAGTCATATTATCCATCCAACCATTGAATGCAGATATCAATCAGCTCATTGGAATCGTTTTATCCCGATACAGTCACCATAAGAATATCATAGGCATTAATGTCGATATGGAATGGAAGAAAAGCGGAACACCATACCATATAAGTAATGAAGAGAGAGATATTTGGCTGAAAGAGATCAAGAAATACAACAACAATTACAAATTATTCCTTACCTATTTTGAAGACTACACCTATTTCCCAGACGATCATCCTGATATCGTCATCCTGTATGACGGAGAAGCAGATACTCAAACAAATCTTCTTAGTCAATACCAGGAACTCGCAAAACACTATAGTACGACAGGTATATATACGGGTTATCTAACAAGCATTCCTCCAGCGGCATCCGTGGAACAAATTATCAATGTAGCGCCAAACACAAAATACATTATCCACACCTATGATGTGTTTAGCGAAAGGAGGCTTGTGATATTTCAGATGGATGATGTGCAGGTTGACTGGTTGGAATCTCTTAGCATTGATTTGATAAACCTTCATATTGAAAAGAAAGTACCCGTCCTTTGCAGCGTGATCCCAAATAATTTAAATAACCCCGAT
>DATLAF010000225.1:0-3122 GCA_035527635.1 Thermoplasmatota archaeon
TGGGGTATTAGATGAGAATGGAGAGTTTACACAGGACATTCCAACCCTTTTAAGGTGGGGCTTATTGCCGAGTCGTATTACAGAAAGAGGTGTTCTGATGCCACCACATCCCAATAACTTTTGTATGCGTAAAGATTTGTATTGGGAGATGGGCGGTTACAGAGAAGACAGGGTAGGTTGGCCGTATCCACAGGGAGAAGACTCCTGGTTTAAAAGAAAGTGGACCCGTATGGTAGATGATGGGAAAGCTAAAGACGATGACGCAAGACTAAGGCCGACGCTTTATATGTATCCCAATGGACAATTTTGTGGGGATGTTGATTACAATCCGTTTGGGCTGTTTCATAAACTAAGCAGGAAGACGGAAAGGAACGCTAAATGGCAGAATTAGATGTTATCATAGCTGCTCGCAATGAGGAGTTTCTAAGCAGAACCATAGATGATGTTCTTTTAAACGCCAAAGGTGACACCAATATTATAGTTATTCTTGATGGATATTGGCCTGACCCACCATTAAAAGACCATCCGAGAGTTACCATAATTCACCACACAGAATCAATAGGTCAGAGAGCGGCATTTAATGAGGGCGCAAGGCTGTCAAAAGCTAAATATATAATGAAGCTGGATGCTCATTGCTCTGTTGCAAAAGGGTTTGATGTTCAGTTAATGAACGATTGCCGGAGAAGAAACTGGATACTTGTTCCTGCTATGTGGAATCTTCATGCGTTTGATTGGGAGTGTCAGAAATGCAAAAAAAGATATTACCAGGCTGATTGTCCAGAAACCTGTTGTGGTGTCACAGAATTTGACAAGGTGATTGTATGGAAGCCAAGGGAGAGAAGAATCACAACGTCGTGGAAATTTGATAAAGATCTTCAATTTGGCTATTGGCGCAGTCGTAAAACAACAGGAAAGATATTTGAAACCATGAGTTGTATTGGGGCGTGTTGGTTTGTTCACAGGGAACAGCATGAATTTTTAGAAGGGTTAGATGAAGGACATGGATCATGGGGGCAAGTTGGAACTGAGTTGGCATGTAAATCGTGGCTGTCTGGCGGGAAACTATTAACCGACACAAACACATGGTTTGCACATATGTTTAGAACAAAAACTAATAAATTCGGATTTCCGTATAAGATTAGCGGTAACGATCAAAATAGAGCCCGTAAATATTCAAGGGACTTATGGCTTAACAACAAATGGCCGAAGCAAATTCACAAACTTGAATGGCTGGTGGACAGGTTTAGCCCCGTCCCTGGCTGGGAGTAATTATGGTTGATGAAAACGACGTTACAGAGTGGGTTGAGCAGAGAGGTAAAAATCCTGGCCGGCGAGAAACAGATCGCAACCAGTGTGCAATGCATGATTATATGTCAAACAAAAACGACCAATGCTTTGACATTATTAAACAGACAATCAAAGACGAGGTACAGCGCCGGGATCATAAATTTGAAGTCCTTGAATCAAGGCTTGAAGGGTACATTTCAAAATGGGCTTTCGGCCTGATCGTAGGTATAAGTTTGTCTTTGTTGGGGTCATTTTTTGGTATTGCGATGTGGCAGATAACCTCGGTTGACAGAAAGATGTCAGTCATATCAGACTCAATTTTGGAAATGACAAAAAGCGTAACAATTATGGCGCACAATCAAGAATGGATTTTAAAAGAACTTAATCAGTTAGGACCGGAGCATAAAGATGTAATGGAACATTTAAAAGATACTGAGATACATAATCGGTAGCTCTACGCATCTGAGGGGGTGTAAATGAGTGACGAACTGGATTATTTTGAGGTTTTTACGGCGAAAGGAAAGTGTTATGAATGTAAGGCGTGTTGCAATCTAAAATATTGCATGCAAGGAAAACTTAACATTGATTGGCTACGGCGGATTGGAAGCGACAATGAAACGGTGCGACCACGAAAAAGCTACAACATTCGAGTGCGGCGACAACCCAAAACAGGACCCCGATTCAAACTGTCCCTGGCGGCGGGATAACGTTTTAGATCACGCAATTTGTACTAACCCGTATCACGAGGAGATAAAAAATGGGTAAAAAAATTAAGGTCAACTGGTGGCAATCTATGACCATTGCAGGTTTCGTGGCCGGCTGGATTGCCCGGGCCGCGATGGATGGAAAGATCACACGAATTGAGATTGATGAGCTTATCACTGGAATACTTGATATGCTCGGGCTTCAAGAGATCAGCATCGAATAATGTTTCGTATCGTTTGCGAACCTGTCCCAGAAAAAGGCGTCTATCGGCTTGTCCAAAGCACAATTATTGAAGGCATTAGAATTGATGCTGGATACGAATGGAATGGCGCTTCTGTACCTTGCTTTCTATGGCCGATAATCGGATCCCCGTTTGACCCAATGTTTATGCCCCCAGCTTTGGTGCATGACAAGGTATATGATACTGGTGAGCTTCCCCGGGAAGCGGCCGATCTCCTATTCAAAAAACTGCTGATCCATAACGGTGTTGATCGAGAACGTGCCGAAACGATGTATGCCGGAGTGCAGTTATTCGGCAGATCACATTATAATAAAGGAATTTATCATGCCTGATGAAATCAAAGAACCGGAAGAGCCTAAATGTTATTCCCTGCTTGAGTATCTTCTTTTTAAAATAGACAGAACCTTGGCGATCTCCGGCACGATTCTAATAGCGCTGACAGCGCTATGGGTAAACGATATCAGCGAGGCCGCAAAGGTCATCGTTAGCGGGATTGGTGCCGGCCTGTTGGTTTACATTGGTGGTAGGGGCGGGAATAAATAAAGGCACCCCGGCTCGAGGTGCCCCTGTCTTTAGCTATTTAATAGAGCCTCACCCCCTTTAATGTGCAAACATTATTCTGATTACGGGATCAAATCCCAAAAGCGTATATTGATCGCCTTAATAAATTCGGGGCTGGCTCTGACATGATCTTCAAACGCTTCAAACGTCCGTTTGTATTCCGACACTGCGAGAATTACCGACATTTCAATTAGGTGGTCTACCTGATCATTTTCCATTTTATCCCTCCTAATATTCTCTCAAAAACATTTCCAAATCTTTTTTGGCATATGACAATCGGTCTGAATACATCTCCACCAATTTTTCTTTACGATTTAAAAGATAACTG
>DATLAF010000226.1:0-4601 GCA_035527635.1 Thermoplasmatota archaeon
TACAGAATAGTGATTTGGTTCTCTTTGTATTTAGCCGCCCACTTCAGGTAGGTTTCGATGATATGCTTTGGGTTATTCCGCCAGATAACCCCATGGCTCGGACAGATCATATCGACAGGAAGGTTGAACGCTAGGACTTCTTTGATTTTCTTTTCCACAAGCGGGCTAAACGGAGTTAGAATATTTGCGTAATACTTCATCGCCTCATACATCAGTTCTGATTGGTCTACCATGTCATTGAACATCGACTCTGAGGCTAGATGCTGTCCGAACGCATCATTACTAAAGAGGATGTTATCGGAGGTAAGATAACAAAACATCGAGTCAGGCCAATGTAGCATCGGTGCTTCGATAAAAACGAGTTCTTTTTTTCCAAGGTTTAATCGATCGCCGGTTTTCACGACCTTGAAATCCCAGTCCTGATGATAGTGACCTTTTAACGATTTCACCGCATTCGCAGTACAGTACACTGGTGTTTTGGGAATTTGTCTCATCAGTTCAGGGAGCGCGCCGCTATGGTCGCTTTCTCCATGGTTCGCAATCACATAATCAATTTTTTTAAGGTCGATTTCTGTGGAGAGGTTTTTGACAAATTCCTTTGCAAACGGACCCCACACAGTATCAATCAGAGCAACTTTTTCTTCTTTAATTAAATACGAATTGTACGTTGAGCCACGATGTGTGGAAAGCTCGTTGCCATGGAATTTACGTAAGTCCCAATCGATTTTTCCGACCCAAGAAACGTTATTTTTTACTAGTATGTTCATAATACTACCTCCACCATACGTTAGAATATTACAATGACCGTCGGTTATTAAAAATTTCCCTCCAAATCTTCTTTTAATGGTATTTTTTCTTTCTAAATGCATTATGAATCCTGTAGAGCCGAATTAATCCTCCTACAAATGATTAAATTCATGATTTCGTTCTATATTTGACATTCATGAATATCATAGAAACAAAAAACTTGACAAAAAAATTCGAAAAGATGACCGCGGTTGATAACCTCAACCTTCAAATAAAAGAAGGAGAGATCTTTGGATTATTAGGGCCAAATGGTGCAGGAAAGACAACGACACTTCTGATGCTGGTCACACTAAATCCACCAACGTCTGGAACGGCAACCATCAATGGTTTTGATATTGTTCAACAGCCTGATAAGGTCAGGAAATCCATTGGTATTGTGTTCCAGGACCCAAGCTCTGATGAGATCCTCACCGGGTATGAGAATTTGAAGTTACACGGTTGGCTCTATGACATGGCTGACGAATTGCGAGAGGAGCGAATCAAAGAAGTACTCCACCTTGTTGACCTTACTGATAGAAAGGATGATCGGGTGAAAAAATACTCTGGTGGGATGCGGCGCAGATTGGAGCTTGCACGAGGACTGATGCATCATCCCAAGGTTCTGTTTTTAGATGAGCCGACACTCGGACTTGACCCGCAATCACGAGAACATATCTGGAAATATATCGAAAAACTTGCAAAAGAAAAAAACATAACCATTATCATCACAACCCATTACATGGATGAAGCAGATAAACTCTGTGACCGGCTTGCGATAATAGATAAAGGAAAAATCGTTGTTCTTGGTTCCTCTGAACAACTGAAAAAAGACATAGGTGGGGATATTATTCGTTTAAAGGCGCAGACACTAAACCTTGATGCATTAAAGAAATTACCGTATGTGAAAGAGATTTCTCCCTGCGATGGCGAGGTGTGTTTAACCTTGGAGAATGCAAATATCCATTTACAAGAAATCGTAAAAGTCGTTGGAAAGATAGATTCGGTAGAGATCCGGTCACCAACGCTTGATGATGTGTTTCTGCATTATACCGGCAGGGTTATTCGAGCTGATACCCCGGAGGGTAGCTGGGCGGAGAAAGCGATGCAGGCGAGTACGAAAAAATGAGCGAATTAAAAGGTATCTACGCATTATGGTATCGAGAAACTAAGGTGTTCCTGCGGGAACGTTCCAGGATTATTTCATCGGTTGTCAACCCTCTGCTGTGGCTGCTGATCATTGGAGGAGGTCTTGGCTCAGCTGTCTCTTTTAGTGGAATCAATTATCAAACGTTTATTTACCCTGGAATTCTTATTCAAACCGCGTTGTTTTCATCGGTGTTCTTTGGAGTCTATATCGTCTGGGATAAAAAGATAGACTTCATGAAAGAAGTATTGGTCGCACCGATGAGACGAACCTCGATTTTTGTTGGAAAAATTCTGGGTGGGTCTACTGATACGTTGATTCAGGTGTTAATCTTATTTGTCATCGGGTTTCTTTTTATGATCGCTGGTATTATGCCTGATTTGAATCTCACTGCTTTTTCTGTGCTTGTTTCCCTTGCATTTTTACTGGTCACAACAGTAGGGTTGGTTAGCATTGGTCTTATCCTTGGTTCTCAAATGGAAAGTCCAGAAGGATTCCAGTTGATTATCAGTTTTCTTGTCTTCCCGCTGTTCTTTCTCTCCGGTGCACTGTTCCCGATAACTAATCTTCCTGACTGGTTAGCTCCCTTTATTTTTGTCAACCCGGTGACGTATGCGGTGGACGGAATCCGTGGTGTCTTACTAGGGATCTCCCGGTTTGATCTTTTGTTTGATTTTACGATGGTGTGTCTTTTTGCAATGATTATGATTTTTATCGGGACGTATGCGTTTAAAAAGATGAAAATCTAAAAAAAAACCTTTGCGAAGTGCTTGCCAATGGAATCTCGGACGTCTCTGCTTTCCACTGATCCAACTGAATGGCTCCTGGAAAAAAACAATCCTTCAGTACGATATTTTACCTTAGTTGACCTTTTAGAAAAACCAACGACTGGTTCAGAAGTAAAAATAGCAAAGCAAAATATCATGAAAACAGGTGTCGTACCAGCTATTTTAACAAAGCAGAACAAAGAAGGGTATTGGGATGAACCTGAGCGTTTCTATACAGCGAAATACAAGGGGACCGTCTGGCAGTTGATGATTCTTGCTGAGCTTGGTGCGGATGGGAACGATAGCCGATTGCGAAGCGCATGCGAGTTCATCCTTTCCTTTTCACAGGATTTAGAAAGTGGCGGCTTTGCTCATTCCACAAGCGCGAAAAAAGGTGGAGGACGCCATAGTGAGGTCATCCCCTGCTTAACAGGGAATATGGTCTGGAGTTTGATTCGACTTGGTTATTTGAAGGACCCTCGGCTTCAGAACGGTATGACATGGATTACAAACTATCAACGGTTTGATGATGGAATAAAGGCTGTACCACACGGTTGGCCATATGACCGACTCAAAGCAGGATGTTTGGGAAAACATACCTGCCATATGGGGGCCGTAAAGACGTTAAAAGCACTTGCGGAAATCCCAGAAAACAAACGATCTGCTGCAGTGAAACAGACGATCGAAAAAGGAGCAGAATACCTTCTGTTGCATCATGTGTTTAAAAGCAGTCATAATCTGAACCATGTGCCAAAACCAGGGTGGCTGAAATTCGGTTTTCCACTCATGTATCAAACTGATGCGCTTGAGATTTTAGGGATTTTAATAAAACTGGGGTACAATGATCCACGGATGCAGGAAGCTGTCGATGTGGTGGTTTCAAAACAGGACGACCAGGGAAGATAGTTGCTGGAAAATTCGTTTAATGGACGGTACCAGGTAAACATCGAAAAGAAAGGAACACCAAGTAAGTGGATTACGTTGAACGCATTAACGGTGTTAAAAAGATATTATGGTAACTAGGCCGATAAGAACAATGGTTGATTATGGTTCCGAACTGTTGTTTTTCTTATCATTGGTAATTATCTGTTGTTTTTGAGTATACTAAAGGAAGATATAAATAATATAAAGCGATTCGTTGTTTTGGATGCATATTACGGATGGGATGAGAGCCTATGGCATATACCGAAAAGCAGTCATTATGATAGTTATACTGCCATTTCTTCTGATAGGTTTGAATTGCGTTGAAGCATCCCCGCAGAAAACCATTGGGTCTCCCTCGCATGTGACAGTACAGGATTCGGTTCTCGTCGCCGGAGTTTTTCATTTTCTTGACGTCACGTTATCCTCTGAGCATGAAAAAATTTGTATCATTGCTTTCAATGGAGCGACAGAGCCTGAGCCACAAGCTCGTTCTGAGGATAATTATTACAAATGGCAATACGACAATGGAGTGTGGGAAGACATAAGCGGTTATGATTCCTGCTATATCGAATCATCCAAGTGTTACGTTGAAAAGACTACCTATTCGTTTTATATCGGAATTTCACACAAAGCAAAACCTGGCAACTGGACGATTAAGATACTTGTAGACAACACAGAGACCTCCTCTGTTTCTTTTAAGGTAATTATCGGTGATTGTTGTCTCTTTTTTTCTTCAATCATCGGTGTTTTCCAACCTACGATGAAGCAGAAGACCTTGTTTATGAAAGACGAACTGCGATGTTATGATACGCAAAGGAAACTGGAAGCGACAGAAAAAAACATCGAAAGAATCGTCGATAGCGTCCTGAAGAAGCAGTCGATTGTATCAAATGAAGAAACCCCACTGGATAAAGATGGAGATTCTTATTGTTCAAATAACAAACCTTTCAGCAAAGAGGAGTCCATTCGAACCGCGATTT
>DATLAF010000227.1:0-3557 GCA_035527635.1 Thermoplasmatota archaeon
GTAGCTATGTAGGCAATCAGAAAATCTGAAAGAAAAACAAGAAAAGATAGGTAAAAATACTGACGAGAACGGTGATTTCAAGCTGTTTTCAGTCATGAAAACAGCAAAGACCATATAGAAGCAGGTTATTCAAAGTCCTCATTATTTTATCACATCGACCATTGCTACTTTCTCAAGGATGAGATCACCATAGTGAGTTTCAGGTATAGTGGATAACTCTTGGTCGGTGATGCCAAATCGTTTCAGAGTTGTTCTGTCCCCGTGGATTGCGTTTTCATCAATGGTGAGATGAAAAGTCTTTAAAAGATTTTTAATTACCGTTGGATCGATCTTTCGATTTGTTTTTTGATTCAACGGATCTGTCAGGACGAAAGCTATCTTTTGCTTTCCTTTTTTTATTCCTATTTTTTTTAAGGCTTTTTCAATCTGTCGCTCACCAGCAGCATATAACAAGATTTCTAACGCAAGTGAGTTGGTCGCATTCGTCCCTTGTTCAAATGCTCTCTGAGCATGGTTGGTTGCTGAAATTAGATGGCCCTCTGAATAGATAACGGTTGCATCCAATGCTTGAATCACGAGATTTTCTTTTGTTGAAAACGTAAGAAGTTGTTGAATAAATCCTTCGATATTCTCAATAGTCCCGTTCGTGCCAATGACTACGATCATCGTTTCGAACCCCTGAGTGTTTTATTTCCTTGGCCGCTACTTTCCCCGATTTGTTTTTTTATATTTGTTGCGACTGCTTTTCCAATCGCCTTGATTTTTGCAAGACGTTCCAAAGGAACGTTCCGTAACTCATTTACACTTTTAAATCCTTCACGATACAAAGCGCGTGCACGCACCCTACCAATGCCTTTTAAGCTCACCAGGTTGAGTAATTCTTCTTTACATCCATTTTGTACTCGCAGGAGAAGATTATTAATATCAGAGACATAGGAAAAATTGTACATACGAGCGTACTCTCTGGTCGCATGCAGTAACCATTCTGCCATATCGACAAGAGTATGGACATCCCCTGGCCAAATATTGTATTTGAGGACAAGTGCATCGTACGGTTTTTCTTCAATCCAATCTTCTAAGAGAAAAGCGGTTTTTAAATCACTGAGAAACCATTCATACTCATCGCTTGAGGAACTAGGGATGTCTAGGAGAAGGGAGTGTTGAATATCTTCTGCTTTTTCCTCGACCCAGGAATCTGCTCCTCGGAGATACAGTGATCGGATGTCTGGTGTTGAGCAAATCGCATGGAGAAACGACAACGGTGCAGCATCACGGTTGTTGGATCGTTCTAAAGCGGTTTTAAGTCGAATCGCTGATAACGGATCGATGTACAAGGAGGATGTCCTGCTGCCAAATAAGGTGGCAAGATACCCAGTATTCATTTGTTCGATGAGTTGATTTTCCAGGAGGAACCCCAGTGCGGTATCTACTTCTTTTTTAATGGTAAATTCATCGGTTTGATACGCATAAAAGGTACTCTGAATGAACGTGTACATTTCGGTAGCATCATGGACAAATTGTGTCGATATCGCAGCGAGTAGGTGCATGCGTAACGCGGATTGACTGCCTAATTTTGAATAAATAGGTTCCGTATCCGCTAAGATATAATTATAGAAAATCTGATCTCGTTGGTTGCTATCTTTCGCAATCGTGATCGCGTCCCCTACAGTATCATACCGTGGTCTGCCTGCACGACCTGCCTGCTGTTTATACTCAAGAATTGGGATAGGTGTCATCCCGAAGTTCCCATCATACCGCCATAAATCACGGATGATCACCCGACGTGCAGGGATGTTTACCCCAGCAGCAAGCGTCGGGGTCGCAACGATACATTTAATCCGATGGTCCTTGAACCCTTGTTCAACCAGTCGGCGTTGACTACTCTCCAAACCTGCGTGATGGAACGCGACACCATTCTGAACACTGGTTACCAATGATTGTTCAATACTAATGATTTCAGCTTGTTCATGTTTCATTGAAGTAACCAATTTTTTTAAGTCTTTTTTTTCCCCCTCGGAAAGAAGGCCGGCAACGACACTCGACAAACGAGCAGCAAGCGATACCGTGGACTTCCGGTTATTCACAAAAATCAGGGTCTGCCCACCATCTTTAAGAGATTCTTCAACCAAAAGCTCTAATGCTTTCTTTGCATCACCAGGTATCTTCTTGGTTAAACCATCATTATATTTTATCACATTATGAAAAAAAACTCCTTCTCTGAGTACCACGGGTCGCCAGTCAGATTGGATGAGTTTTCCTCCTAACCAATCTGCAAGTTCTACTGCGTTTTTTATGGTCGCAGACAAGGCTATGAGCTGCGTTGCTGGATTGAGAGCCTTAATCTGTGCAATAATTACTTCAAGAGTAGGGCCTCTTGTGGGATCATGGATCAAATGAATCTCATCGATGACCAGCACCTTGATTTTATCAAGCCAATGCAGTCCATGTCTGAGCAGCGAATCAGCTTTTTCAGAAGTGCAGACAATAATATCAAATTTCGAAAGACGAACATCAGATTCATCTAAATCCCCGGTAGAAATACCGACTTTTAATCCAAGCTCTTCAAAGGCTTTCAAATCCTCATACTTCTCTCGAGCAAGCGCGCGGAGTGGAACAATATAAAAGGCTTTTCCCCCCTCGTTTTTCAACCGCTGTACAATCGCAAGATACGCAACGAGGCTTTTTCCTGCTGCAGTCGGGATAGAAAGAACAACATGTTCTCCTCGTAGGACATAGGGTAATGCTTCAGCTTGAGGTGGGTACAATTCTATGATTCCCTGATTTTTTAAAATTTTCTGAATCTGAGGATCTAATTCTAATTGATCAATCTTCATATCTACGCGTGCAATAGAGAAAGAGCTTAATAAAGAAACATGTTATTCCTTTATTCAAATATTGTGGTGAATCTATGGGCCGAAGACAAACAATGATGGAAAAATATAAGATACAAATGAAAGCTTACCGGAAAAAACGAATGAAAAATGATAGTACTCCTTATTTACCGCCTGATGGCATTGTTTTTGTTATTGATTCGTTAGATCCAGGTAAGAAAATACAAGCTTCTGTTGTGAAAACCAAAGTGAAAAGTCAGCGGGATGTCATTGAAAGTCTGGCTTGCCCTATATGTAACAATGAGATGCTTTGGGATACTAACTGGGAAGGGTTTATCTGTACAAAACATGGCAAAAAAGCAATCTATGAACTCGCACTAAAATAAGGAGAAAGGTGACAGGTATAAGTATACCTTTTCCCATTAGGGGTTTGTGAATACCTATGGTTGAAGAAAAAATTGGAATCGTAGAACATTTCTTCACAAATATTAACGTCGCCGCTATCAAAATCACTGATGGAGAGCTAACAATTGGAGATACGGTTCATTTCGTTGGTGCTCATGCAGATTTTACTCAGCATATTGATCACATGGAGATCAATCGAGCTCCTGTTCAGATCGCGAAAAAAGGTGATGCAATAGGAATCAAGGTACAAGACAAGGTTCGCGAACATGATATCGTGTATAAAATACCAAAAGGTGAAACAGCATGAAGGAAATGGCTGCA
>DATLAF010000228.1:0-8400 GCA_035527635.1 Thermoplasmatota archaeon
CAACTCCTATCTATCCAGTAGAAACCGAAAATGTCAGACCAACGAAATATGGCTCAAAACCATAGGATACAACATACGACAATTGATCCATAGAACAATACGACTGGCGGTCACAAGAGGTGAATTATGAACCAAGGCCCATCTTTCCAAAAAGTATATATAAAAGATATGAGATTCGTTACCCAGTATTTTTCTGGTGTTTACTGGAGAGTAATTTATGACAGAAGAATTAAAAAAAACAGGTACCACAATTCTTGGTATGGTATGTAAAGACGGTGTTGTCATTGCAACAGAACGAAGGGCGACTATGGGCACGCTCATTGCTCATAAAGCTACAAAAAAACTGTATCAAATAGATGATCATCTCGCCCTTGCGACTGCAGGACTCGTTGGTGATCTTCAGGTCCTTTCCCGATATCTGAGTGCAGAAACAAAATTATATAGTTTAAAAAGGGATGTGGAAATGTCAGTACAAAGTGCTGCAACACTCATGTCCAATATCTTGAACTCCCGAAAATTCTATCCATATTATGTCCAATTGATTCTTGGCGGGTGGGATTCTGCAGGAGGACATGTCTATTCGTTAGATGCAGCCGGTGGCTCTATCCCTGATAAATATACCGCTGGCGGCTCTGGGTCACCGTATGCGTTCGGTGTGCTTGAGGACTCGTTCAAAGACGATATGACTGTAAATGAAGGTATCGATCTTGCGTTACGAGCGATTACTGCTGCGATGGGACGTGACTCAGCTTCAGGAAATGGAGCTGATGTGGCAGTGATTACTGAGAAAGAATTTAAAATGATACCTGAGGATGAAATTAAAAAACGTTTGCAGAAAATGGGGAAGTAAAATTAGTATTCTCAGTGGAAAATTATTCGATGAATAGAGTTACAAAGTTCGTTTTACAAGCTTTAAAAAAGGTAGAAAATGACCGTTGATGATGTTTTAGCAGAAATTAGGGGCAAGATTCGAGGTTCAATACCTGCAAGTGTTGACATCTCGGAAGTTGAATTTGAAGGGGCGCTTCTGGTTATTTACACCAAGACACCTGATAAATTTGCCAATAATAAGGATTTAGTTAAAAATATGGCAAAGAGTCTTCAGAAGCGTATCGTAGTTCGTCCTGATCCGACAGTTCTTACTGATATTGATATTGCAGAAAAGAAAATACATCAGATTATCCCAAAAGATGCAGAAATAACAAATATTTATTTTCAACCTGATGTCGGTGAGGTTACTATTGAAGCATTGAAACCTGGTGCTGCGATTGGGCGAGAAGGCCAACTGTTGAATGAGATACGAAAAAAGATCAACTGGGCACCCAGCATCGTCCGAGCACCACCGATTCAATCAAAAACCGTACAAGAGATACGCGGGTACCTCCGATCTATGAGTGATGAACGAAAAGATATTCTGCGAAAAATCGGTCGGAAGATTCACCGTGGTTCTTCAACAGGGGAGAAATATATCAGGATGATTGCCCTTGGGGGGTTCCGTGAGGTTGGTCGATCCTGTGCCATGTTACATACTCAGGATAGCAAAGTGTTAATCGACTGTGGTATTGATGTATCATCGGAGAATAACGGATCACCGTATATTCATATGCCTGAAGTATTACCCTTGGAGAAAATTGACGCAGTCGTCATCACGCACGCCCATCTCGATCACTGTGGATTGGTGCCAATCTTGTACAAATACGGATACGAGGGTCCTATTTATTGCACCCCACCAACAAGAGATCTTATGACGTTGCTCCAGATGGATTACATCAAAGTTGCCGCGGCAGACGCAAAAAAGGTCCCGTACTCTTCTGAGAATATTCGCAATGTCATTAAACATTGCATTGTCATGGGCTATGGGGATACGACCGATATCACACCTGATATTCGGCTCACTTTTCATAACGCTGGGCATATCTTGGGTTCATCAATTTGTCATTTCCATATTGGTGATGGATTATACAATATTGCGTTTTCTGGTGATATTAAATTTGAGCGTACGTGGTTGTTTAACCCTGCGGTAAATCATTTCCCGCGAGCTGAGGCTCTTATCATTGAATCAACGTATGGAGGACATGACGACTTCCAGCCAAGTCGAAAAGAGGCAACAGATCGGTTAAAGGACATCATTCGCACTTCAATGAAGAAAAAAGGAAAAGTGCTTGTGCCTGTTTTTGCTGTTGGACGAAGCCAGGAGGTCATGATTGTCTTAGAGAACCTGGTGAAAATGAAAGAAATCCCAGAAATCCCTGTTTATCTTGATGGAATGATCTGGGAGGCTACCGCTATTCATACCGCTTACCCAGAGTATCTCAACAACAAACTGAGAACTCAGATTTTCCAACAGGGGGATAACCCTTTGCTTTCTGAGATCTTCAAACGTGTCGATAGCGGCGAGATGCGGGAGAAGATACTTGGCGAGAAAGACCCTTGTGTGGTGCTTGCTACCAGTGGTATGATGAATGGTGGTCCTGTCATGGAGTACTTTAAACACTGGGCAGGTGAAAGTAAAAACACCTTGGTGTTCGTTGGGTATCAGGCTGAAGGTACCATTGGCCGTAGGATACAACGAGGTGCAAGGGAAGTTCCTATGAATGTCGGAGGGGGTAATATCATTAGTCTCCCTGTTGAGATGAATGTGGAGACTTGTGATGGTTTTTCGGGGCATAGCGACCGCAGACAGCTCGTTGGTTTCATTAATAACATGTCACCGCGTCCTGAACGAGTCATATTTGGTCATGGTGAGGAATCAAAATGTGTTGATCTCTCATCGACTATTCATAAACGACTGAACATGACCACAGCAGCTCCCTTCAACCTGGAAGGTATCAGATTCGTTTAAAAAAAGTAGCACTTTTTTACAAGGATGACGCTTGCTGATAAAGGTAGAGATTAACATTTGTGTGAAGGACACATATCTCTTATAGTATGGTCTAGTCATCAGCAGCATGGCTTTCACCAAGTTCAATCGTAAACGTACACACCCCATAGGTCCCATACATACAGTTGCATACATCCCCAATTGTCGAATATAAACAAAATGATTGAGCAGAGATATAGTGGTTTCTATTGGAGATATTTTCGCCTATCGAAACAAAGATAGGTTTATCTTTTGCAAGAAGAATAGTGTACCCCCTATGGAAAAAGGATTAATTTCCCGTAGCTATGATACGCTAGTGAAATGGTGATGTCGTGCGTATCTATGAACTGACGGATTCCTTGTGTTTCGTTTTTACTAACCGTTTATTGTCCTTATTACGCATTACTTCCATCAAGGAAATTCGTAGAACTCGTATAAAAGGAGAAAAAGAAAAAACCAAATCAGCACCTATCGTTTTTGAAGAATATGATGCATATATAGATGGATCGAAAAGGATTTCAACAAAACGATAGGAAGAATAATCGTGGTTTTTCTCATAAATCATCCCCTGATCAACAGAGATACTTATTGATTATTCTTATTTTTTTTAAAAAAATAGATACGTCATTGAATGTCTGCTTCTTTTCGTCCTATGAGAAAGGCGGCAAGATAGGTTGGAACCTCTTGTTGCCCTGCGTATAAATGGTAATTCTGATTTTTCATATCAATTGTTACGTCCTGATGGACGCTGATCTGCACCGGTGCATCAGGTAATACGACCGCGTCTCTGAGGGGGTCAAAGTCTTTTAATTCATCAATTGTTATTTTCACGACCTTTAACCCGGTCTTTCCATGTAACGATGACGGCAATCGAATCAGTCGTTTCACATCACACGTAACCGGTTCATCGGTCTCCCCTGCGCTAAGCGAAACTGCAGTTTTTCGTAAAGCACTATTCAAGAAGAACTTACGAAAGGTCTTTGATTGATCAAGCAACCCGTCTTTAATTCGCTTCATTCGCTCCTCGGAAAGCTCCAAGACGAGACGTTCAGCATCACGGGTACTTACTCCATATTCCTCTAATTTTTTTTCCGGATCAGCACTTTTTTTAATTTCGTTGACAAGATCAATAATTCCTCGACTAATCCTCCCTTTCCATCCATCTTGATCAGGCGTTGGCATCTTCAAACTTTTACCACTAGCAAATGAGTGGCTTCCATAGCTTTTTCTCCCCGTCGCTTGCTCATGGAAGATTAAAGAATCCTGCAGATCACGTCCTGTGATATAATCAACGATCTCTCGTCGTTCGTTACTATCCAAATCCAGAATCGCAGGATCCTTTATGTGACAATGATAACCTCTCCCTCCGCTGAAATAAAGTTCCATGTATTTTTCTTTAAAACCAAAGTCACCAAGTAAAAACTCATGAATTAATTTGATAAATTCTTTTTTAACTTCTTTAAGCGACTCGATATACCCCATTTTTTCTGCATTTGGTAGATGATCAGAATCCAAATCAAATATTAGTTCAGCGCCCATCCATATTTTCTCGACCATTTTAGCTGCATCCGGGTGTTGGTAATACGCAGACGAATAGTATGCATGTTGTGGTGCCCGTTCCGCAAAGAAATTCCAAACCATTTCTCGCTTCTCAAAACCCAAATGTCGAACCATGCCTTTTCCACCGAAAAGCAGGAAAGCGAATTCTCTGCGTCCAAAACGGTCCGGGAGCTCTACTTTATTGGACATGTAATACGTTTGAAACGTGTTTTTCATAAATTCTAATGATTTTTGAACCGAATTTTCGTCTCCCATTGCAACCAATCACAATATTATGTCAGTGTATAATCTTTATCCATTTAAGAAGATAAAGTTTTATTAACAGTAGGTGTTACCCTGTGATATGGGTAGTATTATTGAAGATGAAATGTTCTCATCATCCATAATCAAAGATATGCATGCGCTTGATTTTGATTATGTCCCAAACGAGCTACCCCATAGAACCGAACAGCTGAAAAAACTTGCTCAGATGTTCAAACCTCTCGTTATAAACATTGCGCAGAATGCATTTATTCGAGGACCTGTGGGAACTGGTAAAACCGCGATGACGAAACATTTTTGTCAATCGCTAGTTCAGATCGCCCGAAAACAAGGGAAGATAATCGAATACATACATATCAATTGTCGAAAGCGATCCACAAATGCCATGGTCCTTCTTGGTGTTTTGAATCATTTTGATTCACGGTTCCCTGACCGAGGGTTCTCGGTGCAGGAAATGTTACAGGTTCTTCGTACGCATCTTCAACGAAAAGAAGCCCAACTCCTTCTTGTACTTGATGAAGTAGATGCATTGGTGAAAAAAGATGGATCAAATCTGATTTACGATTTAACCCGCTTTAACGATGAAACCATGAAAACAACAACTCCTGTATCTGTTATCATGATTTCCCAAAAGGACGTTTTTACCGATTTAGAAGCAGCGGCCTTGAGCACGTTTAAACGAAGCAACGTAGTCGTTTTAGAAAAATATTCCCGTGATGAGCTGTATGATATCGTGCGCCAGCGTGTAAGCCTTGCGTTTCATGCAAACACGGTCCTTACTGAGAGTGTTGATCTTATCGCTGATATCGCCAGTGAGTTTGGCGATGCACGGTTTTCTATAGAACTGCTATGGAAAGCAGGGATGTACGCTGATGCGAAGCATGCAAAGCAGGTGGTTCCAGAGCATGTGCGTGCAGCAAAAGCCGAGACATTTACGATTGTGACTGAGACGAAGTTGAAAAATCTAGGAAAACACCAATTGCTTACCTTGTTATCGATTGCCAAACGACTACAGAAGGAGGGCAGTGCGTACGCGAACACCGGTGAAGTAGAGAAGACCTATGCGATCACCTGTGAGGAGTATACTGAGGAAGCAAGAGCACATACGATGTTTTGGAATTATCTAAAAGAAATCGAACAAGCTGGATTTATCAAAGTAAAGCCATCCGGGAAAGGCCAGGTGGGAAACTCTCAGCTCATTTCACTACCTGATATCCCTGCAGAGGTATTACGTGGTAAATTAGAAGAGCTTCTTACATAAATTAGTAAGCGGGCAGGTGGCACAGTTTGGGTTTTTTTTCCAGCAGTACTTTTTTGCAAGTCCCACGAGAAGAGCATGGAATTCTTTGTATGTTGAAACCAGTTCTTTTTTTGGGAGTGTCGATTTAAGCTCGTTTTCAAAAAAATGTTGGATGTCATCATAAGACTCATTTAATATGGTCAACGGGAATCGTTGACAGATGCGTTTCGTATATGAATCAACGACAAAAACAGGGTGGTTTCCTGCGTATAAGAGTATCGAATCCGCTGTTTCAGGTCCAATTCCCTTCAAGGAAAGTAACTCCTGACGGATTTCTGATGTCTCTCGAGAAAAAAAATTCAGCAAATCCTCATGGTATTTTTTTTCAATATAGGATGAGAAGCACTTGAGCCGTTCTGCTTTTTGGTTGAAGAACCCCGAGGGCTGTATCATCGTTTTTAGTTTTTCTTCCTTTATATTTACCATAGTATGAATTGTTAAAGCTTTGTGCTTTTTGAGATTACCAAGTGCTTTTTCCACATTAGTCCAGGCAGTATTTTGTGTAAGAATAGCTCCGACGATGATTTCGAAACGTAGGTCACTTTGTTGGTTCTGGTGATACTGTTCATCGACAGGCCACCAGTGTTGATGTCCGAATGTATCTAATAAAAATTCAAAGAGATTCTTTGGTGAAATCATCTTCGTAGCTCATCCTAGAGGTATTAAAGGTTTTTTTCGACGATACCAAGAATTTCTGCTGATTTCTCCATAGCATTTTGCAGGAGATCATGCAATTCCGTAGATACCTGTTGTACATACTTGGTGTCTTTTATAGAGTTGAGATTAATTCGCACATTGAGCATCGCTGCCTGAACACCTGTTTGTGCCATTAATGCTGAGACTGCTGCATCACTAATCGAATTTTTATTTCCTTTCTCTGCGACGATACGTGCGATTTCAAGGACCTGGATGCATTTACGTGCTGTTTCTAAGGGTACTTCTGCTGCGCATTTAAATGCGATTTGCAGAGCGTTTCTTCTGTGTTCTTTTTGATCTTCAGTCTCTTTTGGCATTTTTATTGCGTTCATGACCTCATTAAATGCTTCCGTATCCCTGTCAATAAGCTTAGTCAGATCTTTCCTGAGTTCCTCACTTTTTTCTAATTTTTCTGTTATCTCCTCTTGTACTGCTTCATAGCCTTGTTTTCCACTTGTAAGGTTGCAAACCATTGATGAAAGCGCAGCACCTAACGCACCTGATAACGCAGCAACACTTCCACCCCCCGGGGCTGGGCTACTTGAAGCAAGTTCATCTAGGAACATTTTTAAACTCTGTTTCACAAGGTTTGTCATCCAAATCACTTTTTTATTTCTAAGAGTCGTTTTTCTAAAACCTGATCGATAGTGAACTTCTGAAGGCGGAGGTAATGATTCGCCGTATCAACCAAAGCTTCTAGAGGGATTAACCCTACTATTTCGCTACCGATGACGGGGACCCCGCGTCGTTCTGCTTCGTTTTTTATGGTTTCAAATACACGAAAGATTGATGTTTTCTGATAGTTCGTCAGATTCATGGATACTTGGACGATACCCTGTTCTTTGATTTCAAATCCTTTTGCTTTAACGTATCGGAAACCACCACTGCTATGACGTACCGCTTTCGCTATTTCATCGGCTATCTTTATGTTGGTTGTACCCAGGTTAACATTAAAGGCGATAAGGAAGAATCGTGCTCCGACAGCGGTTGCTCCTGCGGTCGGATGTATCTTATTTGGTCCGAAATCTGGGATTTTATCAGGGTTTTTTCCAATTTCTGTTTTAAGTCCTTCATATTCCCCTCGCCGTACATCGGCCAGGTTTCGTCGGTCTTCTCGTTTCGCTGCTTCTTCATAGAGGTAACAGGGGACCTCGGTCTTTTCAGAGAATTCCTTGGCAAAGTCGTTTGCGAACTGCACGCATTCGCTCATACTTACTTCTGTGACAGGGATGAAAGGGACGACATCGATTGCTCCCATGCGTGGATGCTCCCCCTTATGTTTGTTCATATCGATAAGCTCAACGCATTTAAGGGCGATTTCTAAGGCGACTGCTTTGATTGCTTCTGGAGCACCTATCAATGTCACATCTGTTCGGTTATGATCCGCATCAGGGGTGAAATCAAGTAACGTAACGTCCCTGTGATTCTTTATTAAGGAATGGATGGTTTCGATAGTATGTTTGTTTTTTCCTTCACTGAAATTAGGCACACATTCTATGAGTCTTACCATAGGTGGTTCACCGTAAACCTTAATCAAGAGTCCTTCATTTAACTATTTGGGAACATCACATGGAATCTGTTGACCTACTCATCACTCATGCAAGCGAGCTACTGACCTTAGGGGGCACTAAAAAACCCCGAATAAAGGGACAGATGAAGAACCTTGGTGTCATTAAAAATGGGTCAATCGCCGTGCGGAATGGTTCAATCGTTGATGTCGGGC
>DATLAF010000229.1:0-25220 GCA_035527635.1 Thermoplasmatota archaeon
CGGATATCAATAGAAATATGTGCTACTACCCCTGATGCTAATGCTGTTTATCTGAGAAAGCAAATGTTTGTCATAATTTTCTTCGTATATCCGATAAATCCATCAAACGAAATCTTGGAGGAAACTCAATGAAAAGGAAATATATGGCGGTTGGAATCATTCTCTTGTTCATTGGAACGAGTATCATTTCAACTGCTATAAATGCCACTTCAATAAACTATTATAGAAAGAACCTATATGAAAGAGAATGTTCACCACTTCGGGAAAACGTCACCGTTTCTTTCATGTTCCCTGAGAATGGAATATATTGGAATGACCATAAAATTGCACCATTTTCGGTTCCATTAATATTACATGGCAATGGAATATTGTTAGACAAAAATCTTATATTGACGACAGTAAAATTTAAAATTGAACCGTTAGAAAATATAAGTGAAATAGATGTATATATCGATGGTATTCTTTGGTGGACTTGGACTCAACCTGAGCCATTTATTGATACTCTTGGATTACCAATGACCCGCTTCTCACACGCAAACGCAACGATAATTGCTTATACACCTGCGGGTACTTGGGGCAGCAATGAAATCACAGTATGGAGATTATTCCTCTGAGAAATATCGAAGGATGTTAGAAGATGAATAATGATTTGATTAGGAAAAGTCTGGTATTTGCAACTGTCTTCTTGTTCATCGGTGTCGCAGTCGCACCAAACATCAACTAGAGTGTTGTCAAAGCATCCAATAATGATTTTATAGAAGTCACCACCAACCAAGATTGCCATCGATTAAATGGTAATGAAACTCCTCGTTATCCCAAACTTTTAGCTTTTGTTGTATTGATATTTCGGTTTAAATTGAATAGAGGTTTTTGGTTATATGACCATTCAATGGTGTGGATTCGTGACCAATTATATATCGTTCATCCATTGTTACTTCTAAGAGGATTGTGGTTGATGTGGAAAGCAACTGGTTTGGCTGCACGTTGGATGTTCTTGGCAACTGTTCTTGGTTGGAATTGGGGTATCGAGGACTTTTTAAACCCAAGTCAATCTAAAAACGTAGGGTGATACAGAGACCGTCTGAAATTGTCGGATGATATAAAAGAACTCAAAAAAAATATTCCTAAGTTTCTGCTTTATTATATTATATATTGGTGAATGGACTTTGGAATATCATTATCAAAATAACTAGTATATTACTATATTACCCCATTAGAGATAACTGTTTATTTTGATTTTTTATATATTCCTCGTTAAAAACATAAATATATAGAGTATGCTGTTGGACTAAAACTTGAATAACTCTGTTTCTCCTTAAATAAAAAAAACGCGATATACCTTGTATTATTTAAAAAAAATAGTAGAAAATAAATATTGTATCGATATGTTAATTTTTACGTGTTTACTAGTATTTTTCTATTTCAACCCCTCTTAAACCAATTCCATTAATGGATAAAATATATTTTTCATGTTCTAAATCCATATCAAATCTAAATCCCTTAAAAAAACCACCAGCAAAGATAAACATAGATCCTAAGTAAGTAAAATCTTCAGGAAAATCATATCTAATGCCAGGTTTACCTATAGGAGTTATCGTAATATATCCATCTCCATTGAAAGCAGTGAAGATTAAATTAAATACAAAGTTTTTATTTGGTGTATAAAATGGTAATGCAAATCCCCAATCGACATCATCGGGGTCAAGACCAGAAATTGAGCCTTCAATAAATGCATTATTCCATTTTTCTCCACTCGCAATAATCGGTATAATACTCATACCGATGAATAACAATATCATTTCATAAACAACAGCCTTCTTTAGAAAAATTTTTTTCCTCATTTTTTTTCCTCCACTCCATTCCAATTCATAAGTATTCATGTTTGGACACCGTCTAAACATGGATTTTTATTTCGTTACCTTCTGTTACATTTAAAGTAATATTAACAGTAAGGATACAACCTCTCACCTAATTCATTTTTTAATCATATCTATTTTTTCCTTTCACCTCCTCTATAATTGACATCCTATGTCATGTACATATTTGTCAATATAAGTATATAAAATAATCGAAATTTAAAACGGCAGTCGTCGATTTTTCCTATCAATTCTCATTATTTTAAATATATAGCATGAAAAAGAAGGAGGTTCTGTTATGCATTATTCTCCTGTTGAACATAGTTTCTTTCTCATTTTTTTACCTTAGCAACTACTGTTATCGGAGCACCAGAAGAAGACACCGCGCTTTCTGTTCTCCCTGCTCATGGTCTTCTGCTGAAAGGAGAAGGGTACAAAGCAGTAGCTCTATCCGCAGTGGGAAGCTACGGCGCTATTCTCCTGTGCCTTATCCTTCTTTTTCCCCTCCGTTTCATCATAGGACCTCCGCTATCGTTGTATACTACGTTACAAGAGGCTATGGTATGGGTTCTCATTGCGATCGCGCTGATAATGATTGCAACAGAAAAGACACGGATCACTGAACTAGGCGAAAAAGGAATGGTACCATCAATCCCGGGGGTGTTGTTCGCTGCGTTTGTCTTTGTTCTCTCCGGGGTTTTTGGTCTCCTTATCCTTGACTTCAACCTCTCCTCACCGGTCGCTCTTCCTGCCCCGGTGTTGTTCCCCGTGTTAGCAGGGTTGTTTGGGGTACCAACACTTCTGGTACCAACACTTCTGAATTCTCTCTTCACCAAGCCAACCATCCCGGAACAGAAGGTAGAACCACTCGTCATGAATCGTATCGAAAAAAAATCATCAAATCATCTATTGTGTCGATAACAACAGGCGGTCTTGCTGGAATTTTTGTCTCCATCATCCCTGGGGTTACCGCAGCGACCGGGACTGTACTTGCAATGAACGTTCGTCAGAAGTCAAGCCAGGAACAAACCATTGTTACTCTTTCATCGGTAAACACCGCAGCGGCGTTCTCTGTCACCCTTATGTTATTTGTGATTCTTCGGGCGCGAAGTGGTGTCACCATCGCAATTAGTGAATTGATTACAGTCGAACCCTGGCAGTCTTTCATCATGCCTGTCGGGTTAACATATCTTTTGATGTTCCTCGTGTTAAGCGGATCCCTATCGTATTTCTTTACAATATATCTTGGGAGGCTCTTTGCAAGAAAATTCCATATAATCCCTTATCGGACCCTTGTTGGTTTGACCCTGCTTTTCGTTTGTGTTCTTGTCGTTCTCTTCACTGGGCCACTCGGTCTCATTGTTTTATTCACAGCAACCAGCATCGGGTTCTTACCGATTTGTTGGGGTGTGCGACGAAGCCATTGCATGGGAATTCTATTAATCCCGATCATCCTTTATTTTCTTTAACAATTTCGCTTTCAACAGCAGCATACCAATCAGAGATGTCAACATCATGTTTTCTTGCAACATATAACGCGGCAATTTCCGGGAGCAGATTTTTTTCTGTTTCCTCTTTCTTTATTTCTTCTTGGATGTCTCGTTGATTTTGATGGGTTTGTGTACAAATCTGGGTGATAATCTGGGTGATAATTCCCTCGATGATGTTTTTTTCTTTTTTATCGTCTGTTGTTTTACTAAAAATTTTTTTCGAAGGAGTAAAACCGACTGGTACTCCGACGGTCTCCATTGGGAAGTTTGGGTGCAACAGTCCTTCTTTTTTCACAAGCAGCCCCTGGTTGATTGCATATTTGACGAATTCCTGTGACTCTTTTGTCGATAACCATCCTAATTCCATCGAGAGTGGTAAATAGAGCTCTGCTTCTGTCAGCTCGGTTTTTCCGCTGCGATTAAAAAGAAACACAATGATAATTTTTGCTTCAGAGTCCATTATTTAACCCCTTGATTTTTTTTCAAATCAAGTATAATGCCGGTAATTCCTTGTTCACCCCAGAACGGGACCTTCTCCAAGGAATTCACATAGAGGAATATTTTTTGTTTTTCGGTTATATCTCTTGAAAATCTACCGTACATTGTTTCTTCATTGAAGAGAATAATTCCGATATCACCAGAATAAAAATGCTGCAATGTCTTGCGTTCTTGGTATTCTATGCTCATATCAATATATATCTCATCATCAGTCAGATCCTGCACACCAGGTATGTCAAGATTTGGCCAAAGTTCTTTTCTCAACGTGATGTTTGTCGCACCGGCCATAATCGTATCCATGAGATCATCAATTCGACGAGGCCCATCATCTATCCAAAGGATACAATGTTCGATGAGCTTTTGGTACAGCTCAAGATTTGGATTGATATGCTCTATACCATCAAGGTCCAGTACATAGAGCAGCGTATCTTTCTCAACCCGGGTAAATAAATCATCGATGGAGAGAGCGGTTCCTTCTCTCCCATCGAAAAGATGTCCTTTTTTTACAGAGATAAGCGGGACGATATTCATACAAAAGGGCAATCGGTCGTACTACTAAATACTTTTCAGATGCTCTCTCATTTATAAAAAAGAAAAAAAAAAAAGAAAGGAAGATGATTATCTCCCAAGTCTCCGCTCGGTGTCAGCGATTTTTAATCGTGTTTTGATCACCGTATCTGGGTTCAGGGAAATACTATCGATACCACATTCAACCAGAAACTCTGCAAACTCTGGGAAATCCGAGGGTGCTTGGCCGCAGATACCTACTTTTCTGCGTGGATGATGATTATGTGCAGTTGTGATAACTTGAGAGATGAGTCGTTTGACTGCGTCGTTCCGCTCATCGAAGATATGGGCCACTAGGTCAGAGTCACGATCTAACCCAAGGGTCAGTTGCGTTAAATCATTTGATCCGATGCTAAAACCGTCGAAGATTTCTGAAAATTGATCAGCGACAATGACATTGGATGGGATTTCACACATGACATAGACTTCAAGTCCATTTTCTCCTTGTTTCAGACCATATTCGTTCATGACCGAGATGACCTTACGGCCTTCTTCAGGTGTTCGGCAGAACGGGATCATAGGTTTGATGTTGGTCAAGCCCATTTCATTACGTGCTTTCTTCAGCGCGACACATTCAAGTCCAAAGGCTGGTTTGAAGTTCTCGTCATAGTATCGGGATGCTCCCCGCCAACCGATCATCGGGTTGTGCTCTTCAGGTTCATACAAATACCCGCCGATGAGGTTTGCGTATTCGTTTGTTTTGAAATCAGACGTTCGCACGATAACATCGTACGGGTAGAATGCTGCTGCTATCTTCGCGATCCCACGTGCTAATGTATCGATAAAGAATTCCACTTTGTCATCATAACCAACACTGCGTTCATCGATTTTTTTAATGACCTCGGCAATCTTCTTATCCTTTGGCGCTTTCTTTTTTAATGTATTATATTCGAGTAACGCAAGCGGATGAATGCCGATATGTGAGTTGATGATAAACTCTTCTCGTGCCAGACCGACACCGTTATTCGGAATTTGTCCTTGTTGGAATGCTTGTTCTGGTACTCCGACGTTCATCATGATCTGTGTCTTGGTTGTCGGGAGCTGATCAAGTTTTACTTCGTCAACATGGAATTTCAGTAATCCTTCGTAAATTCTACCGACTCCTTCAGAGCAGTCAATCGTGATGGTGGAACCTTTCTTAATGACTGAGGTGCCGTTTCCAGTACCAATAACACAGGGGATTCCTAATTCTCTGGAGATAATAGCAGCATGGCAGGTCCGTCCACCGCGATTGGTGACAATAGCACCTGCGATTTTCATAATAGGCTCCCAATCCGGATCGGTCATGTCGGTAACTAGGACTTGACCTTTTTTGAATTGAGAAATGTCTTTGGCGTTCTCGATGACGTTCACCTCGCCTTGTCCGATTTTGCTTCCGACTGCTTCCCCCTCAGCAAGAAGTGTTCCTTTTTCATCAAGCACATAGGTTTTCATGGTCGCCATGTCTTTTTGTGAGTGAACCGTCTCCGGGCGTGCTTGAACGATGAAGAGTTCTTTGGTTTGTCCGTCTTTTGCCCATTCAATATCCATTGGTTTTTTGTAATGTTCTTCGATGATACATGCCCATCGTGCTAGTGTTAAAATCTCATCTTCATTGATAACGAATTTTGCTTTATCTTCCGCGGTTACCTTCGTCTGTTTCGTTCCTGTTGCCCCATAGATAAGGCGTTTTTCTTTTGACCCGAGTTTTTTCTCAAGAATTGGTTGGAACCCTTTCAATAATGTTGGTTTAAAGACATAAAATTGATCAGGGTTCACAGTACCTTGAACAACATTTTCTCCAAGACCGTACGCACCGGTGATATATACTGCGTTGGTAAACCCACTTTCAGTGTCAATGGAGAACATAACGCCGGAACACGCAAGGTCAGAGCGGACCATTTTTTGAACCCCGACAGAAAGATAGACGGAGAAATGATCAAAGCCTTTGTCGACCCGATAGGAGATCGCACGATTCGTGAACAGCGATGCAAAGCAATCTCGTACTTTTTCTATAAGTTGGTCTTCTCCACGGATGTTAAGATAGGTTTCTTGTTGTCCTGCAAAGCTTGCATCTGGGAGATCCTCGGCAGTAGCACTACTTCGTACCGCGACATCAACATTTTCACCATAACGGAATTCCATCTCTCGGTAATGTCGTCTGATGCTTTCTTCAAGGTCCGGTGGAATAGGGGTGTTTTTAATGAGGTTTCGTATCTTTTGACCTCGAGCTGCAAGATCAGTCACATCGTGGGTGTCAAGGTCTTTGAGAATTTCTTTTATTTTAACGTCAATGCCGGCTTTTTCAATCATATATTTATATGCATAAGCTGTGATTGCAAACCCGGAGGGTACTCGGACTCCTTTCTGACCTAGATTCCGAATCATTTCTCCAAGAGAGGCATTTTTCCCACCAACGGAAGGTACATCATTGATGGTGAGATCTTCAAACCACTTTACAAACTCCTGAATCATTGAAATCTCTCCTTTCATAAAGGGGTGTTAATGCGAACCGACATATAAACTCTTTTTACCGAACCTTGGTGAGCAATACAGTATGAGTTCTCGTAGAAGATGAAAATTATTAAATAGAAGAAGATTCATAAGTTCTATAAGGGGGAAATCATGAGAAAGAAAATCCTTCCCGTAGTAGTTGTTGTCCTATTTTTTTTCACTGTTCTTTCTGCTTATATGGCGGTATCTATTCCAAACACAAAGCTATCTCAAACTACGAGCCAGGACGGGTGGTATTATCTTCCTGCATATCCAAATTATTCACCAGCAGGGTTACCTGATTTTGATCAAAAGCAGGATAACTGGAAAGCACGACAGGGCATCTGGCGGTTCATTAGCGGCTTATGGTCTTTTTGTGGTCCATCCAGTCTTGCCGATGTTTTCTGGTGGTTTGATTCAAAGCATGAGGCTCCATTGGGATACCCGGGGGATGGGAACGATTCCTATCCTCTTGTGCGCAATTATAATGCTCCCGGGTCTCCAACACCAGGACCAAAAGCAGATGACCATAATTTCAACAATGTCAATGACATGCAAACCCCATGGAGACACGGCCGAGGATCCAAAGAACTTATCGAAAACTTAGCCTGTTATTGTAACACCAACTACTGTCAAAATCCTTTAATCCGTGGTATTGCAGGGACGTATGCCCAATTCCTTGAGGAAGGAGCAAAACAATGGATTATAGATGCGGGATTGGAAGATCACTATACGATTGAAGCAGTATGGAATCCAGATTTTTCAATGCTTGTTGGAAAACTGCAGAACAATAGCGGGATTATTATCAATTTTCATTTCTATAATCCGAAAGTAAACTTCTATCCGAAGTTCCCTGCTCATTATGTTGCTGTCGTTGGAATTAATGGCAATGGTTCGATAGCTATTGCTGACCCGTTTCAGAATGTTGCAAACCCTGGGCCTTCTCCTTTGCAGCATAATGACGCAAATGAAGTATCCTATGATGTGCATCCGGTGAACTTCATCTCACCATTGCCTGAAAAGGCATCATGGTGGATTGAGGAGTATTATGAAATCGGTGTGATGCATTTTGGTGGATTAGCACAATATGCTCTGATCATATCGGAGATAGAATAACAGTTCTTAACCTATTTTTCCCTAAAAAATATCCCTCTCTTTATCTGTTTGTGCAATGTAAAAAAACGAGTAGAAATTGTTGAATCACCCTTCGTTTTCCATGAACACCGCAGCAGCAATCACCGTAGTCCACAACCCGTTTTTGTCACCCTCCGCGGTCTGCGCGACACTCTGTGTTCTGACAATCTGCCCACTAATTTTATACTCCTGTTTTCGTTTGTCCCACGCTTTGTCTGGGTCGAACTCTAAACCAAGGGTCGTTGCAAGCATGGTTGCGGCGAGATCTTCAGTATAATCTTCGAGTTTCCTCCCCGTTATTCCAAACGCATGATGCTCAGAGATATACCCATAGTTCGAACGATCCTTCGGTACTGCAATGCCTACTGCTGCACCAATTAACCGGTTCGGTTCATTGGTCGTATTCCTGGACATCACAGCATAGGTGATTTCACCAGCGTTAAGTTCTTTGACACCTTTATCTTTGGTAACAATCGTACAATGCGGTGGGATAATACTTGAAACATAGACCAGGTTGCACTGTTCAATATCTGCGTCACGCAATGCAAGCTCAAAGGATTGCAGCTCGTGTTTATGCTTCCCTACGCCTTTCGTGAAAAAAACTCTTTTTGGTACCATTCGCTCCTCATAAATAAAATTATATTTAATAAAGATATCCCTACATTACACAATTTCTTTTTCATCGTCTTGGATTTCATCCTCTTCATCGATTTCCTCTTCCTTCGGTTCAGCGATTCTCACGGTTTTTTGTTTTTTCAAAAGCTCTTTCATCTGCTGCTGGATATCAACCTGTTCTGGTGGAGAAGCTTCTTCTTTTGCTTGGCTTACGTTCATGCTGGTTTCTTCCTCTTCTTCGAGTTCCTCCTCTTCCTCAGGTTCTTCTTCTGCTCTTGTTTGTTTCGCAGCTTTTCTGCGAGGTTTGCCGCTTACCTGTTTATGAAGAAGATCGCGCATCTGCGTTTGGATATCCACTTGTTGTTTCTGAAATTCTACTTGCTCTTTATGATATTGTGTCGGCACATGGCTTTGCACGACATCTTCAACAAGTTGTTTCACCTCTTTGTACGGATACACGCCATGTAACTCATAGTAACTTCGTGCAATCGGTGTTTGTATTTCCTTTCCCCCACCAGCAAATCCAAATAATCGTGCTTTCTTTGTACCTAGCTCAACACCACCTGCGGCAAATGATTTATCACTTCCCAGCCCAAAACCTGACTGGCTGACAGGAATAATCGTCCCAAACCCAAAAATCTGCCCAAGAATCCCTTGCTTCGCGTCTATATCAGCGATTTTATCGTACCGAACCGTCCGCTCCCGTTTCGTCAACACACCACCTTTGAAGATGATGCGAAGATTCGTGATGATGTACTTATGCGATCGGCGATATAGTTCGACGATTAAAAAACCACCGATGGAAACTGCAATCGAATACACAAGCAAAAAAAGCGAGATATCATTCTCCCAATGCTGCCAGAAGATCAAACCAATCCCACCAGCAAAAACACCAAGGTAAAGGAAAAATATGCTCCATTGAATTGCGACCAACGAGGCAACAACGCCCACGAGCAGCAGGACAAGTCCCCAAAGGATGAGTGGGTACCATATATTACCAGCAAATATGTTCGTATACGCTGAGAATTTTGTTAACCACCAGACCACAACCCCCCACACAATAACAAAGATGGAGAGCGCCTGTAATTTCATAAACGACAAAGGATGAGGTGAGAGTAATCGTTCAATCTGTTCGTTTTTTAGAAGTAATTTTTTTTCCATCCGCAACCCTCACATGCTTCATCTTTGTCGCAGTTTTAAATCTATTGGTCCGCTTATATTTTATCAACAGGATGGTGATGATCAAGGTAGACACCATCATAACTAGAAGGGAGATGGTTTCGACTTGCTTCATCGGATAGTAGATAAAAGATACTCGAGCTAGCACATACGAAACGATCAGGGTAACGAAAGGAACCGTTTTCCAATAAGCGCGGATTTCATCGGTTGCTCTTATAAGTATGATAATAAGATAGGTAAGCAGCAAAGCGATAACCGCAGTCAGTGATATCAAACCAAGTACAGAAAATACCGCTAGATACAACTGTGGATTTAGGAATAATGATAGCAAATAGAACACATATATAATACCGATACTGGCAAAAATGTACAGAGGTTTTTGTATCAGATGGTTCTTAATGTGTTTCAAATCATAGATCATATCGATTTTTTCTTTTCGTCCTTCCACGATGTAACTAGGGCGAATACCCAATCCAAAAAACAACATCACAAACAAGAATCCGACATGGATTGGGTTAAACAGGTCGATAGTGACAAGAAAGCTTACAAACGCATTGGCGAATGTGAATAAACTACCACCAACGTCTGTTAAGGATCCAACAAAGGTATACTGGGCTGATGTTGAAAACACAAACCCGTTGTCTAAGACGACATAACTAAAGAGGAGGACCAAGCCTGCAGGAATAAAAAAGGGACCAAACAGGAGAAACGAACGAGCTATCCATTCAAATATTCCTGTTTTTTCTTTCTTTGGCTCGACCTTTCCATAGTCAACTGTTAATTGAAATGCAGCAATCCCGCTTCTCGTAACCGCATATCCGAGAGCATGGCAAATGCTTTGAAACAAGATGCCGATGAAGTTAGTGAACCGGCAGAACGCTTCGTGTCGATGGCGTAATTTTGAAAGCATACGTTTTTGGAGTTCTATGAAGAAAAGCTGGAGAAACCAAAAAGCAACAACTCCAAGAATAGGTGCAAGTGCTGCACCAATTAAACTATCAATATCCAAAGGGACGGTCACCATCTCTCTCCGGAAGGGTAGTTATCCAAGGATATAAAAATCTTTTTTAAATGATTTCGATCGGAACCTCATGACCCATGTAATCGAATGACTTCCATGACACATCACCAAAGGGTGACACACCAACAATGATATGGATTCTTCCAAAATGGTTAAACAAGTCTAAATCAGCATTAGATGGCCGCGCAATCGAGGAAGGGTGGGAATGCACCGTTCCTACGACACTGAAGTCCACCGGAAGCATATACAAATGAAAAATCGCATGAGAATCACCAGAGACTGTACCCGGAAGTAGGACTACTTCAATAATCGTGGTTTTATTCACCCGGTCAACACGAAGTAGCGCGCCGAATTCTTGAGGGTAATTTGATTTTGAGCTCTCGAAAATCATATCAAGGCACTTTCGTGTTATTTTCCAATGAAGAGGAACGTGTTGTGGTTTTTTCCGTCGAAAAAGCCCCATACTTTATCTCATCAGTTTTAAACGCACCATCTGATAAAAGCTTTCACCAAATCGGATGAAGCGTGCTTTCTTCTCTGACCCGGTCACGCTTATAATGCTTTCTTGGTTCACGGGCGTTTGAAACCGTCCATCAATAACAAGGTTCGTCTCCTTGCTTTTCGGTAACAAACGAACGCCGACTTTCCGGTCAAGCGGGACGATCCATGGTCGCGCAGACAGTTTAAACGCAGCAAGCGGTGCAATAATCATTGCATCCACGGTTGGATCCATGATAGGACCACCGACACTTAACGAATAACTTGTCGAACCGGTCGGTGTCGCGATAATGACACCATCGGCGCCCATCGATTCCATGACCTCATCATCAACAAAAATTTTAAGGTAAAGAATCTTTGCTATCCGTGCTGTTTGAATCGTCACCTCATTGGTCGCATCAGGCAATCGTTTGCCATCGAGAGTGATTTTTAATTTCGCCCTTTCTTCAACGTTATACCTTCCGTTGATGATTTGCTTTAATCCCTCAATCGCGTACTTTGATTCCACTTCAGAAAGGAAACCGATACCACCTGAGTTTATCGCGAACACTGGTTTTTCTATTTCGCTCATTGCCATTAGAATAGTACCATCCCCACCAATGGTAACCACAACATCTGCTTTCTTGTTGATCTCTTTGAATGTTGATTTTTTCAGTTGAATCTCCGATGCGATAGCCTCTTCGACAAGCACATTCCCATGATTCTGTAAAAACTCAACCACATCCTTGGCTAATGTCACTGTTCGTTTCACACCTGGGTTGCATACCAGGCCCCAAGTCATGGTCACGTTTACGCCCTCGCAAGTTTCATTAATGGTGCTAACTTCACCAACAAGGATGGATGCTTTGTCACTAACGCCTTAATGATACTAAGGGTACTGAACTCCTCAAATTTATAATCCTTCAGGGAGTCTGCAAGCATGTCTAATGTTTTATCTTCCATATCAAGAATGATTTCTTTTGCCACATAGTTTCGATGTAATTTTTTTCCAAAAGATTTCTTCCATTTGGTTTCATATTCAGCAAGAATCTGAGCATCGAAACGTTGTTTCTCAACTGCTTTGCCAATGGTTTCACCAGCGAATTTTCCTGCCTCGATAGAATTCATCAAACCACCACCGGTGATCGGGTCAACCTGACGAGCGGCATCGCCAACTAAAAGAAGGTTGTCTTTTACTGATTGGATAGGTAAAGCTACTGGGTCTGCTCCGGTGATGACACGAACCGGTTGACCTTTTTTCAACTCGGGTCGGGCAGCGATGAACTTGTCAAGGAACTGGGCTGCTTTTCCTGATTCACTGAAGCTGGCAAGGAGTCCAATTCCGACATTTGCTATATTGTTGCCTTTGGGAAACACCCAGACATAGCCACCCGGTGCCACCTGTTTTCCTATGAAGAAATCACAATAGGGGCTGTCCCATTCTATATTGGTCAAGGTGTATTGTACACAGGTCTCAAGGCCATAGGGTTTTAAGGTGGTTTGAATCCCTGCCCATTTTCCAATTCGCGACTCGACTCCATCAGCGCCTACCACGACATCTGCTTCAATCTCAATGGTTTCATCGAAATGTCGTGCCGTAATCCCTTTGATTTTTCCATCTTTTTTTAGTAGATTAATCGCACAGGTATTTAGCATGATTTCCGCACCTTTTTGCACTGCGCCTCTGGCTAACTCTTGATCAAATATATCCCTATACACGACATATCCTGTTTCGTTCCCAGCGTATTCAGCGGACAATGTTATTTTAGTGCCGTTGGGAGAAAAGATCCGTGCTCCCTCCATTTTTGTCGCAATCCATCTTTTTCCCTCAAGGACTTTAAAGTGGTCAACCTTCTGACTGATTCCCTCACCGCACAGAACAGGGACACCGACTTCAGCGCGCCGTTCGATAATCAGAACCTTCGCGCCTGCTTCTGCAGCAAACCGCGCGGTCACACTCCCCGCGGGGCCGCTTCCGACAATAACCGCATCGTATTTCATCTTAGTTTTCCCCCCAGCCAATTGCACCAATCGGGCATGTTTTCACACAAATGGAGCAACTATTGCATTCTTCATCGTTCACGACTGCTTTACTGGATATCATAAGGATGGCATCTTGCGGACAGACGGAGATGCAACCGCCACATGCTAAACATTTTTCTTTTTTCACAAATGCCTTAGGCTTTACCATATGATTCACCTCGGGTGATACCGGAAGCTATTAAATGTGCGACTCGAACTGGTTCAGGTATGACACCACGTATGGTAGAGATGTTTATAATTTCTTTTGCCTCCTCTAAAGATAACCCCGCGCATTTGATATAAATCGGGTTATGTTTGGTGATAATCGAATATAGTTTGCCTTTCTGTAAGAGAACCCATCTGTCCTTCCAATCCGTGAAATTTTTCTGTAGCGCGTGTTTTATTTTGTTCATATTTGGTTTGTCTCTTGTGATCGTAATCACTGGGATATTCGTTGATTCAGATAGGTCATCAATATCAACGACGTTAAAACCACCAAGACAGACACCGTCCACCATGATCACTTTTAGTTGATGTTGTTGTCGTGAATGTTGGATCATTTCTTTGCAGATCAGTGTTGCATCTGTACCGTCAATGGTCACTTGGCTTCGCAAGACACATTCGAGATATTCGCCACCTCGCATCACGACACCGATGACCGTTGCATATTGATCGCGGAATGTGAATGGGGCATCATCTATGCCGAGAATACGAATCTGTCGCTTCATTCAAGAGATAAAAATAACGTATCGATTAAGAATGTTTCTATAAACAATCATTCCTAATTTAGAACATTCTTTTCTTAGACCGCACTTAGTACGCCTTTGTTTTTTTAAAAAGTGACTTGCCTTCTTTTTTCTTTATTTACATTTTACATATTACATTATATATTATAGCGCCATTGTCACAATATTGACGTGATCTCATGCTTCTCTCCGATCGTTCCATTCAACAATTATTGAAAAATAAAAGTTTAATTATCAAGCCGAAGCCAATTTTAAAATCAGCATCTATACGTTTGCATTTATCGAACCAATTCGCAAAACCAGAAGGAAAAATCGAGCGAAAAACAACATATCTTCTGAAGCCGAAACAATTGATTCTTAGCTCTACCGTCGAGCATATCAAAATGCCTAAAGATTACGCAGGATTATACGATGGTTCCACGACGTTAGCACGGGTCGGCATCACCTCGCATATGGGAAGTATGCTAATCTCCCCCGGCTCGGAAGGAAACCTCACTCTTGAAATTTTTAATGCCTCAGACATATCATTTATCCTCAAGTCAGGGATGCGAATCGGACAGCTTCTCATCCTGAAACTCGATGGACCGGTCGCCTGCCCCCAACCTGCCCTATCAACCTACAAAGGAAAAAATCACAGAGGACTGGTAAAGCCTGATAAAAAGGTAATGTACAGAAAAAGAAAATAACACCATGTCTTACAATAAAGGGATCGGTATCTTCTCATCACGCGTGAATTTTTTTTATTGAATTTTAATTTTATATTGATGATTGACGAGTCGTTCTTCCTTAAAAGGTCAGACCGGTTAATGTTTTTGTGTCAAGGACACCTGTGATTGATCGTATTTTATTTACGATGATGGTACCGAGTTCTTCGAAATCTTTCGCATCGATTTTTGCGATCAGGTCGTACTCTCCAAATAAGGGATGGAGTTCAACGATTTGTGGTATTTTCGATAATTTATTGTAGACTTCATGTTCGTGCGCTGTGGCGACATTAATTAAAACAAAACCTACGGCCATATTTTTTCCTCCTTTCTTTTTTTTTTATTTTCAGCACTACTCTTCATTCTATTTTGTTATTGCAGGAATGGTATCCTTTAGAAAATCTAGGGTTCAACTTCGTCAGCGTTGGTTTGCCCGCTTGCTGCAAGTTTACAACTTTCGCAGATACCTTCCATTTCTTCTTCGGGTTCGAGTTCGTCTCCACAAACAGAGCAATATATTGACATAGTATGCCATCCCTCTCACTGAATCAGTGATGAGTTTCAAGTTGCAATAGTATTATTATTTATAAAGTCTTTTCTTTCCTTCATTTTCGGTGTACTGAGAATGAGGAATTTTTTTTCAAGAAAAAAATCAGATGATGAATCAGTATTAGTTACAATAAATTTTAATACGTGTTTTTCATTACGGTGTATGTAGTGAGCCTTTTACGATGAAAGGGAGAACCGCATGGATTTGACGGGCCTTCAAACTGAAGATGAGCCCCCACCTCTCAATGGTGTTGGAGATACTCTTTTTTCTCAAGCCAGGAATATTGAGCGAATGCTAGGTTTTAAAAACATCTTCTTGAAATTCGAAGGAGGCAACCCAACAGGAACACAGAAAGATAGAATCTCTCAGTACCACGTAAAGAAAGCGTTACTGGAAGGTTACGATACGATCACAGTTGGGACCTGCGGTAACTATGGTGTATCACTTGCATATTTCGCAAAACTTAATGGTCTAAAAGCAAAAATTCTCATTCCTGAGCAGTACTACGTTGCACCAAAACGAAAAGAAGAACTGCAGAGTATGAACGCTGATATCATCATTATTGACGGAAAATATGAAGATGCAGTTGAAGGGAGTCGGAAACTATCACGCAGGGAACATGTGTACGACGCAAATCCTGGGAATGGTAACGAAGGGTGGCGTGGGTACATGTCTATAGCGTACGAAATTTATCGGCAACTTGGCCGATCACCAACTGCTGTTGCCGCTCCGGTTGGGAATGGGACCACTCTTGTCGGGATTTATCACGGGTTCAAAAACCTCCTTGAAAAAAATAAAATCGATCACATGCCCCATCTTGTTGGAGCATCAACGTCCGGGGGGAATCCTATTATAAAAAGCTTCAAAACAGGGGCCTCAAAAACGGAGGATCTGCAACCAACGGAGATCAAGGAAAGCAGTGTTAACGAACCACTTATCGCGTACCATTCCTACGATGGCGATGATGCGTTGCACGCTATTTATGAAACCAATGGCTGGGCTGATTATGCCAGCGACACATGTATGCTTAAGTTTCAAACGTTGCTTCGTGACCTGGAAGGGTTAAGTGTTCTTCCTGCGTCAGCAAGTCCTATTGAAGCACTCATTAGATTCAAAGAACATCGGGTACTAAACAGTGATTATGTAATTGTTCTGACGGGGAGAAGGTTTAGGTAACGATTTTACCATGGAATGATTCCTTTATGGTGAAGACTCGCGCGATGGTCTATGCAGATCGTTTGTACAGTTCTGCGGATGGCAAGACCGCCCATGGGCTTGTGCGGTATAGCAACAAGTTCGATATTGTCTGTGTCGTTGATTCGACATTACCTGTTGGGGACGCAGCAGAGTTTTTAGATCAGGAAAAGAAAGGAATACCGTTGTTGAACAATCTTGATGATGCCTTTGCATTAACGCAGCCGGACACGTTCATTATCGGCGCGGTTTCCGAAGGCGGCGTGCTGCCTTATGGGTATGACAAGGCGGTGGACTGGGCGTTGTCCAAGGGACTGGATGTCGTTTCTGGTCTTCATCAATTTCTCTCAGATGATCCACGGTTTATGAAACGTGCAGAAGAACATTATTGCACCATCACCGATGTTCGAAAGATATTCCGTGATCACAAACGATTCTATACCGGCGAAATCGTAAACGTACCATCGCTGCGAATCGCACTTATTGGAACAGACTCCGCCATCGGAAAACGTACCCTTGCGGTGTTACTTGTCGAAGAACTACAAAAAAGAGGAAGAACCGCTGACATGATTTTCACAGGTCAAACTGGCTGGTTACAGGGCTGGCCACATGGCATAGTCCTAGATGCGATGATCAATGATTTCGTATCCGGTGGAATCGAAGGCGCGGTTCTTGATTCGTGGAAAGACCTTCATCCAGAGTTTATGATTATCGAAGGACAAGGAAGCCTGGTGCATCCATTCTTTCCGGGTGGTTTTGAAATTTTAACAGCAGGCCAAGTGCAGGGGTTTATCTTAGTTGATGCACCAAAACGACGACATCTTGATGGATTCCCCGAGTATGCGATGCCTGACCCACAACGAGTGGTAAAAATCGCTGAGTTACTCACTGAAAAAAAACTCATCGGCAGCGGCATCAACCATGAAAATATGACAGAAATTGATATCACTCATGCAAAACATATGTATCAACAAATATTTCATGTACCGGTAACAGACCCCCTTTCTGAAGGTGTTGGTATTCTCGTCGATGCATTGGAGGCGATATACAATTCAAAGGAATAAACTTCGGTGTCTTTCCTCGATTTCCCTTTCCGAACCAACGATTGAAAAAAACACAGCCAAAGCTAAAATCATCGTACACACGGTTGATGGAACAAAATATTATTTCACCCTAATTAACACATATGAGGAACAACTTCAGGTACATCATTTACCCTTGCTAAGACTCGCGTTCTGTATGCCATTGATGAACTATGGTCTTTTTTCAGAAAAAATCCAATTGCACTTCCCAATAAGCAAGGCTGATTTTTCTCTGCTTACCGATCTTAATCTGATTTTTAGTCGCGACATCTTCGTAAACAAAATTGTAAGGAGCACCAATCGGTATATCCTCCCAGAGTTTTTCCCAGATCCAGAAAAAATTACACATCGTGATGGCGATCCAACAGCCGTTATTCTACCAACACAACTCATTGCTGATACATCGATTGATGTGGATATGGATGTTATGAAATCAGGTATCCTTTCAAGTGGTGGGAAAGACAGTCTGCTTACCTATAGTTTGCTCAAAGAACTTGGTTCAACGGTGTACCCTTTGTATATGAACGAGAGCGGTGGTCATTGGAAAACCGCACTTACCGCATATAGATATCATAAAAAAACAGATCCGAATACGCAACGGGTGTGGACGAACGTCGACCGGTTTTATGGTTTCATGCTTGATCATCTACGACTCATACGGTCAGATCATAGAAAGAAATGGGATGACATCTATCCGATACGGTTGTGCATCTTCCCATTCTATGTATTTAGTTTATTACCGATTTTCGTGGAGAAGAAAATTAAGAATTTACTGTTAGGCAGCGAGTTTGATGATTTCCGATCTGATATCCAATACAAAGGCATCCAACATTACTTTGGTCTGTATGATCAACATCAGGATTATGATATACGGATGAATCAATGGTACAGAACACGGATCCCTGGTTTGTCACAGTGGTCTGCGTTGAGGAACATCTCTGGCCTTGTCGGTCAAAACATATTGGTCCGCAGATATCCAACCTTAGCAAAGCAACAACGGTCATGTCATTCTTGTCACATTAAAAATGGCATGGTATATCCCTGTGGTAGCTGTTTAAAATGTTTGGGAATTCTCTTGTACCTTTTAGCGAATAAAACAGACCCGACTATTATGAAATATCGACAAAAAGACGTTACCTTTTTTTATAAACACATAGGGACATCACCTTTGAGTCTTGATAAAGATGAAAAAAATCAGTCGTTTTTTTTACTGAAACAAAAAGGGTCTGTTCCAAGGTCTGAATGTGTTGAACATGTTGAGAAAATCCATGTTCATCCGTCGACCTGCGATCCTGGTTTGTACCCTATACAATTCCGGGAGGGTCTACTCCAAATTCTTGAGAAATACACTACCGGATATTGTTTATTGCAGAATGGAGGCTGGGTACCGATGGAGAAATTTCAAGATCGCTCCGTTACCGTAGTTTCTTAACCATCCGGTAAGCATCTCGGGAGCTTTCATGATCAAAATAATAGTAATTTCTCAACAGTATGGTTTTTTCAAACTCGGCATGTTCATATAGTTGTATCGCTACTTGATTAGTGACAGCGACCTCGAGTCTGATTTTTTTTATTCCTTTTTTTCCGAGGTGTTCTTCTGCTTTGATTAGTAATCTTAAGCCTATTCCTTTGTTACGGTATGCTGGGTCAACATTGATGGTTTCTATGCCGGCAACCGAAGTTCCTTTTCTGTAGAGAATGATGAGAAATCCTCGTATAAGTTGGCTGTGTATTTCAACAAAGACGGTGCTGTTAGCTTTCGTTAGAAGATACCGGAGCTGTCGTCGACTATATGCGTGTTCTTTTGGGAAACACAGGTTTTCAAGTGCAACGATTCGTTCGAAATCTTTTAATGTTGCGATTCTAATGCGGCTGTTATCTTGCATTTTGATAGGGTACGCAAGTCGGTTCAAATAATTTTTTCCTTTTCCATATCGTACAGAGATTTTTTATATAGTTCATCATGTATCATTCATATCGAAATGGAGAGTTACATCATGGGTAACGAGAAGAAAAAAGCCGAATTGAAGATCTCTGGGATGACGTGTTCGATGTGCTCATCGACCATTGAAAAATCCCTTACAAAGCTCCCAGGTGTACTCAACGCACAGGTGAATCTTGGTAATGAACTTGCTTCTGTCGAGTACGATCCTGCACAGGTAAATCTCGGTGATTTAGAAAAAGCGGTCACTAATGCAGGGTACGGTACCGTCAATGAAAAAGTGATTTTAAGAATCGGTGGAATGACTTGTGCGACCTGTGAAAAAACCGTTACTGATGTCTTACAACGTCTTGATGGTGTCGTACAGATAACAGTGAATCTTGCGACTGAGAAAGGCTCGGTGACGTATAATCAGAGGATGGTCACCCTCGTTGATATGAAAAAAGCAGTTGAAGGCGCTGGGTATCAATATCTTGGTGTCGAGGGACAGGAAGATCCTTCTGGAAAGATTCAGGAAAGAGACCTTCGAGCCAAACGAATCAGAATTTATGTCGGGTTTCTTGTCGGTGTCCCCTTGATGGTTCTCATGTATGTTCATCCTTATATTTCGATGGAATGGTTATCGTATTTGTCTTTGGTTATTTCAACTCCCACCTTCATCTTTATCAGTTATCCGATATTTTCTGCTGGATACCGTGCGCTCAGGAACAAGAGTCTCACTATGGATGTCATGTATTCCATGGGGATCGGGGTTGCTTATAGCGCAAGTGTACTTGGGACGTTTGAAATCGTACTGACCCATGAATTCTTATTTTATGAGACCGCGGTTCTTCTGGCGACCTTCCTGACGTTAGGACGCTATTTAGAGGCGAAAGCGAAAGGAAAAACCTCTGATGCGATAAAAAAACTAGCAGGTCTTCAAGCGAAAAACGCGATAGTGATTCAAAATGAAAAAGAAGTTGAAGTCTCAATAGAGGATGTTTTAGTCGGTGATGTGGTTTTAGTCAGGCCTGGAGAAAAGATCCCTGTCGATGGGGTCGTTGTCCAGGGGGAAAGCTATGTTGATGAGTCGATGGTGACCGGGGAGCCTCTTCCAGTGGTAAAGACCGACGGGAGCACGGTCATTGGTGGGACGTTAAATACGAATAGTGTGCTGCGGTTAAAGGCGACAAAGATTGGCAAAGATACTCTGCTTGCGCAGATCATTAAACTAGTGGAGGAAGCGCAGGGTTCGAAACCTCCTGTTCAGCGTATTGCTGATATTGCGGTAGGGTATTTCATCCCGGTTGTGTTGACCATTGCTGTTGTTTCTTTTCTTGTGTGGTATGTTTTCCTTGGAAGTACGCTGCTTTTTGCTCTTACCGCGTTGATTTCTGTGTTGGTGATTGCGTGTCCCTGTGCGCTTGGGCTTGCGACTCCGACAGCGGTTACGGTTGGTATTGGTCGAAGTGCTGAGCTTGGGATTCTTATTAAAAACGGGGAGGCTTTGGAGGTCTCTGAGAAGATTACGACCATGGTGTTTGATAAGACCGGGACGCTGACGAAGGGAAAACCAGAGGTGACCGATATCGTCGGGGTGGATGTGGGTGATGCAGTGATACTGAGGAGCGCAGCGAGTGTTGAGAAAAACTCTCTTCATCCGCTTGCGGAGGCGATCGTACGCAAAGCCAAAGAACAGGATCTTTCCTTGCTGGATACTAGTGGGTTTGATACGTTTGCTGGGAAAGGCGTGCAGGGAACCGTGAACGGAACCGTGTTGTTAATTGGGAATCGGCTGCTTTTTAAAGAACAGGGAATTGTGGTGCCGACCAAGGTTGAGGAACTGTTGGATGGGTTGGAGACGAAGGGAAAATCCGTGATGTTTGTCGCGTTTGATAATAAACTTGTCGGTCTGATCGGTATCGCTGACGTGGTAAAGGAGACAACGAAGTCATCGATGCAGCAGTTCAAGGAGATGGGGCTGAAATTGGTTATGATCACGGGTGATAACGCGCGTACTGCTCAGGCGATCGCACAGCAAATCGGTATTGATGTAGTACGAGCGGAGGTCCTCCCTCAGGAAAAAGCAAATGAGGTAAAGAAATTACAAGCAGCTGGGGAGGTTGTCGCGTTTGTGGGTGATGGGATTAATGATGCACCTGCGCTTGCCCAAGCTGATGTCGGTATCGCGATTGGGAGTGGTACCGATGTGGCTATTGAGAGTGGTGAGATTGTCCTGGTGAAAAGTGATCTGTTGGATGCTGTTGCAGCTATTCAATTAAGTAGGAAAGTGATGGTTCGTATTAAACAGAATTTATTCTGGGCGTTTGCCTATAATGCTGCTCTTATTCAGGTTGCTGCTGGGGTGCTCTATCCGTTTTTTGGTGTGACGTTTCGACCGGAGTTCGCTGGATTAGCCATGGCGCTTAGTTCAGTGACGGTCGTTTCCCTTTCGTTGTTACTAAAGCGATTTGTACCGCCGGCAAAGGAGGTGAGAACACATGGCGATTGATCCTATTTGTAAGATGACGGTTGATGAAAAAACCGCGAAATTCACTAGCGTCTATAAAGGAAAGACGTATTACTTCTGCGCCCCTGGATGTAAAAGAACGTTTGATGCAAACCCTGAACAGTATGTTCGTTGAAAAGAAGTAGATGATGGGGTGTTCTGGTTTTTTCTATAGGACCTTGCGATGTTATTCTTCTGTTTTATGACAGCAGTAAAAATAATTGAGTTCCTCGATTACTCCCTCCTCTGTTATATATGGTGATGATGGTTGTTTTTTAATGTCTTCTACGATTGCTTCTGCTTCTTTGAAATAGAATGTGCGGACTGTTTGTATCTCATTGTAGTGTATTGTTTTTTGTTGGAAGGAATTGTCTAGGTTGAACTCAGGGAATTGTTGAGTAAATCCGATGTAATCCCATTCTGCAGTTTTCATATTAAGCATGTATTTTTGGAGGAACAGATGACCGGAGCGAGCGATAAACTCGATAGCATGGATTAGGTAATCGAGGTCTTCTTGGCTGAGTGTGTAATGAATATTTCCGCGTACCCACCCTGGTTTTATGCCTTCGCATCCTTGGACTATAAACTTCCTATATTTTTCCGATGTCTGATGATCAATGCTAAGAAGTATATGTCCGTAGGGTCCTGCGCAGCTGCATCCTGCTCGTGATTGGATGCCGAAGAGGTCGTTGAGTAGTTTTGCGACAAAGCGTGGGTGTAATATCCGGTCGTTATGTCGAATGTTAAACGAGATGATGGAGACGCGTTCATCTGGTGCTATATTTCCTAGGATTTCTATGTTTTTGATGTTCTTGAGTTTCTCAATGAAATATTCTGTATATGTACGTTCAACTTCTTCGATGGTTTCGATGCCGATTTTTTCTTTTAACTCAAGGACGAGTGCTGCTTTGATTGTTTGTAGAATTGGTGGTGTTCCTGCTTTTTCTCTGGTTTCGATATCTTCGGAGAAATCATGGTTTTTATAGCCAACGTAGATAACGGTGCCCCCTCCCGCGGTAGTTGGGGGGAGGTCTTTTCTGTAGATTCTTTCGTTGAAAACAAGGACACCGCAGGTTCCTGGCCCCCCGAGGAATTTATGTGGGGAGAAAAAAATCGCATCAAAATAGGATTTTGTGTCATAGTTCATGTTAATGGTTATGTACGGAGCAACTGCTGCGAAATCGAAAAATATGAACGTATCATGTCGATGGCAGATACAGGCGATGTCATAGACTGCTGTTCGGATGCCTGTGACATTTGATCCTGCGGAAAACGACGCAAATTTTTGGCGTTTTTTGTATCGTGGGTCTGAAAGTTTTCGCTCTAAATCTTGTAGGTTGATTTTCCCGTTTTTATCCAAGCGAATGACGATTACCTCAGCATGTGCCTCTCGCCACATCAGCTCGTTGGTATGATGTTCGTATGGTCCGATGAAGATCACGGGGCGGTTTTGTTCTATATTTTCGATGATTTGTTGTGGTTTCTGAGATGATGTCCGAATGCTTTGATAGAGGTTGTCTTTTGTTGTTGGTGGGATAGAGACGCCGATGATTTCTTGTAGTTTTTTTAATGCACCGGTTGCCCCAGAGCCAGTCATGATGATTTTTCCATGTTCGCCTGCGTTTACGATTTCTTTGATTCTTTTTTCTGCTTGATGTAAAAGTGTGGTTAGGTATTGACCTGAGTAATCATCTGCCGTGTGGGTATTGGCGTATGAGGTCATGATGTTCTGAATTTTTTCTTCGATAAGGGAAACACCGCGGCCGGATGCAGTATAATCTGCATAAAGCAGGTGGCGTTCTCCGAATGGTGTCGTGAATACGACGGTATTACCGATGATTTGTTTTCTGATTGTTTCCATGTCGTAGTTCTGCATGGTTTATCCCTTGATTTCACTGTGATTTATCCTTCTAGTCTCTATAAAGATTATGCTCTCGTTTGCTGGGTTTAGTTCTGTTGAGTTATGCTGCTTAGGGTTTTTTTTATTTTTTATATATAATAATTTTTTTCTTTTCTTTTTGATTTAAAAGAACTTGGCCATTTACATTTGTAGGTGTCATGAAAGTGAATTTAGTTTTCATGATTTGTTTCTATGTTTGAAGTAAAATGTGAGCGTTGATAAAAAATGTTTCATTTTAAATATCTCGACGAAAGAAAAAAAAGGATCGACATACCCTTCTCATTTTCTTTTAAACTCTAATCGCTGATCAACAATAGATCGTTTCCGCTGAAGAGCACTTTTTATCTCCGCGTCCATGTCCTCGGTGTCAATACTGACCCAATGAATGCCATCATGTTCAAACAGTTCATGAAGCGGGAACCGACCATCCCATGGCTCCCATGCTTTCTGCAGCGTCATCCCACTAATCGTTCGAATGTTGGTCGCACCAGCCTGCCCCATCGCATCAGCAAAGGGAATCAACCGATCCGTTGGAATGGCAACACCAACGGTCTGCAAGAACGAACCAAGTGGTGTAACCCTCTTTGGGATTTCCATGATATCTGAGACTGGTTTTACTCGAATAACTCTAAACAAAGGAGACGGCTCAAGATTCATATTACGTTCCTCATAGATAACCAACCATTGATGAGTTTTTGAAGGAAAAATTTTTACAGGCTCCCCCATGGTCTCCTTCGTGAAATACTGGTAATACCCATCAAGCACCTGTATCTTCCCTGAATTGGTTCCTTTCGGAAGAGCTCGTGAGGTGGTTTCCATTTCCTCTGCAAGTAACCGAGCAAACTCTTTTGGTGAGACACGCCCACCGGTTTCTACATAAATCTCCTGTGGCGAAAAACACCCCTGTTGATCCCACGCACAGACGTCAAGGGTGGCTAACTCCGCGATCTCACGGGCTTGTGCATCAAGAAACTCCCGTGCAATGGTAATGAAACTGAACTTATGCCAATGGCCAGCAAGAGGAACCCGATGTCTTTCTGCTAGCTCTGTGAGATTTTTCCGCGCACGTTCCCCCCCAGTCGCTCGTATAAGGTCTGATTTTGAGAACAGATATTCCTGTACCATGGTATTGTCACTGTTAAACGGAAGAACCGCTATCGTATGTGCCAGAAGGGGATCGACTTCTTCAATTGATTTTGCATACAGTGCGCCAAACACCGGCTCTTCAGAGGGGACTTTTACCCATGTTGCTGCATCAACAAGCTTGTCCATGACCATTTCAA
>DATLAF010000230.1:0-4511 GCA_035527635.1 Thermoplasmatota archaeon
TTCGGAAGCATCGCAGTTGTATTCGATTTAGAATCCAGAAAGAAAAATGGGTTGATTATATCCGAACTGGACTGGAGATAAATGCCTCTCATAATCCACTGCCGTATCTGCAACGATCTCATTCCCAATGCCCGGATCGGGCGAAGCATCTGTAATAAATCAGAATGCAAACGACAACGGTACCGCCAGAACCACCCCTGGACCCGGAGTGAGATCCGGTGCCGGTTCTGCAACGGTATCATCCCGATTGGCAGTGGCAGGAGATATTACTGTAACAATGACTGTCGGGATGCATACTGGAGAAGAAAGAACAGATTAAAAAACAAGATACAGGAATATAAATGAAACCCGATATCATTATCTGCAAAATGTTTGGCGATACCTGTCGTCATTGCTCAAACGAAACTGTAATCAAACCATTCACAAAACTAAAGAAAAACCCTGTCACCAGGTTATACGAACCAGCCGGGTCTGGCCGTGCCGTTGTTTCACTAGGACAGTATTGTAACAACACCTGTGAATGGGTTGAAAACTTACACACATGTCCTGCACGATGGGCATTGCATAGAGGAGTTACAAAGGCAATAGTAAAAACAAAGAAAAAGGTGTCCACCAAAAAGGCACCCACTAAAAAAGTGCCCTCCAAAAAGGTACCCACAAAAAAGAAGGTTCTAAAAAATACCATAAAAATGTAGTATAGTACAAGAATATCAAATACTATATATACTATGCGCGTATATATATGTAATATACTATGAAAGTAACCACACAGATTTCTTTTGGAGCTCTTCAATACGAACGGCTCCAGAAATGGAAAGTCCGTGAAAAGTCCATTAGCAGCCTGGATGTGTTTGTCAGGGATAAATTCATGGAACTTCTCGATAAGGAACAGCCAATTGAACACAGGGAGAACTGATTATGAAGATGATTTTTCACTTTGCAGGAGTACCCGCCTGCGATATCGCCACAGATGGTGAAACCCCGGGAGAATGCTATCAGAAAGCAATCGATGAACGTAAGGCCCAGTTTGAGCAGGCGTCCCTTCCAACCACTGGTGGAAAGGTTGTTGACCCAAGCTTGGTGTCTCCTAAGTAATCTTTTCTTTTTTAATGAAACAATTTCCCAAAACCGGAAAAACGTGGTACAAAGGAAAGATGATTGAACGATCATCTATCCCGCCAGAATCAACACCAATGCCCAACAAGTGGGTATTGCTTGGCATTAAAAGGAAAAGTGTATGAAACAGCATAAGCAAGATATTCTTGTGAAAAAACACTGTTGGTAAAAAAAGTAACAAATTCCCATTTTATTAAAACAAGTATATTTGTTTTAGGTAAAGTATAGTTTACAAAGTTCCAAACGAAATACCACTATTCCAACTGGAAAGGTGAATAATTTTCCAGTGGAAACGATACTATATCCACAGTGGTTCAGGCGTGAAATCAGATTTTTTTAAAGAATTACCCGACTTCCCCGACTTCCCCAAATTCCCCGAATTCCCTTTATTCTCTTATAAGATGAATAAAATTAGTATATAAAGACTTATAAGAGAATAAAGAGAATAAAGAGTATATAGAGTATATAGAGTTATAAGAGAAGACATTTTTTCAAAGTTTGATGCAATATATATTCTTAACTCCTTCCTTCATCGTAGTAATCTCCTCGCTCTCAACGAGTGTATTTATGGCTTTTACGAAATCAATCCTGTCGAGTTTTGTCCTCTTCAATAATTCGGAGTGGGTTGCCACCCCCCCAAAACCATCCCTCAAACAATTGAGTGCGTGGATCTGCTTGTTGGTCTTGTCAATCTTCTCCGAGTATTCGATAACAGCCATCACCCGTGGAAGAAGGTAATATTCAACTATTGATATTGCTTCCTTTACCCACCTGTCCGGGAGTTCGCATTGTATCGGGTATACAGATTTATTCAGGACAGTTTTTTGAAACTCCGGGTCAAACAGTGCAAACACCATTGCAATTTTGTAAGCATGAATAACACTTCTCCCAGTAGCCGACTGGTATTTTTCATCGGTACTTCTTTTACTGATATTCATGGACCACTCTTCTATGGTTTCGTTTACACAGAAACAAATGTCGTTCGGTTGCAGGCGTTTCAATATGGTCCCAACCCGTATCAGTTCTTGTTTTATTTCTTCAATCCCTTTAAGATCTTCTTTGCTTGCGGTTACATTTTTTTTCTTTTCTCCCCCGTTTTCCAGGAACCACAGCCACCTGTAAAAAAATCCGCTTCCCACTATCTTCTGGGTAGATGCTTCCTGAAGCTGGCTGATGGTCATATTGAATAACAGGCTGAGAAACGGGTGCTCGCACACCCACTTGTTGTCAACTTCATCACGCTTATTGCTTTTATTTGATCGTGATATTTCCAGAGATGACCCGTCGTATGCTGTGCATAAATTTCCTATTATGGGTGCATTCCACCCGCGGTCCCCACTCTCGTCAAAAAACTCCTTTGCCTCGTCATAGTACCACAACACATTATTAGATTTACTCATATCTTGCACAAGTCTTGGGTTACTCCACGATTTACGTTTCAGGATAGAGCTGTCTGATGGATTGAGAAGTGTTGGTATATTAGCAACGGCAATGCCAAACTCTTCGATCGATGTGTCAGAAGAAAAGGATTTTCCGGATATGGTACTGGTTCCTACCAGCATCATATAAAAATTCGTGTAGATATATTTGGTTGAAATTAATACACTTACTCTTTTCCCGAGAGCGATTGAGGCAATTGGAAGCAGGTTCCCGAAATGATATGAGGGATGTGAATACATGAGTCGACTTCCAATATCCATCCATTTGCGAAACAGAGGATGGGTTATTTTCGGAAGGGGTGGGTAGGTATCTCCCAACTTTGTTGCTGCCCGTATTGATTTTATTTTTTCTTTTGTAGTCTGCTGTTCTGATGGTTTGGATGATAAGAATGCGGCAGTGACAGCAGCACCATGATTACAATCGCCATTGATTGACGGTTCGTAATGATCGTTGCAACTACGGATTGCTTTTTGAATTGTCATGTCGAGCAAATATGTTTTATGGGTATTCCACTTATCACGTGAAAGTCCCGATTGTCGCATAATGCGTTCGATCTGGTTTGCGTCATATGAATAAAATGCCAGGATGCTTGCGAGGGCCATGTCAGCACGGCTTCTATCATTGTTATACTCCGATATCGATCCTTGCATCAGCCTCTCAAATTTATATGAATTTGCCGAGTGGGTTAGTATTCTTATTATATCTTCATCTGACAACGAAGGTATTATAGAAGATAATTTTGGTTTTATGGGTTGTTGGTTTGCAGGAGAGGCTAAAAATGGATCAAGTAATTTGCGTACCATTTCTGCAGGGTATTCAATAATGGTATTCGGGCTACCTTCGAGTTGCTGCCCGGTTATGGTGAAATATCTCGACACCGAATATATTTCAACATCATCGCGTTTTCTTCCTGCAGGATAAGGTTTTTCCGTGCACCGTATAAATAGGTGTAGTCCGGTTCCAGAGGGAGAAATTTCGGCATAGGTTTTCAACTGTTCTACAATATGCAAGAATTTTTTATTTATATTTCCATTTTCAAGACAATGATCCAGATCTATTCCCACAATCCCGTTTCCATCAAATACAAATCCTATACCTGATTTTTCAGATGGGGGAAAATGACACATCACGTCAAATGGTTTCCAGGTTGCGCTATCGGTAGAAGTTGCCTGATATGGAACCTTGGTTAGTTTTCCATCTGCGGTTTCTGTGAGTTTCCATCTAACCCAGTTTTTGGATTGCTTTAATTCCTGTGGGACAGATGCGTAAAATGTTCTTGGTAATGGGGCTTCTTCAATTGGGGCCGGATCTTCAATACTTATAATTCTTTTATTGGTTTCAAAATCCGTGATTATACTGATATGGGTTTTGTCTACAAAATTGCTCCACACCAATTCCTTTCCGCAATGGATACATTTCCCGCGCTCTGTAAAATATCTCCCGTCCTTTTTTCCGTTTTTAACCAAAATTTCTGTACCCATATGTTCATACTTATGACTGGGGCAATCGACTTCATTCAATCGTAGCACCCACTGGAAGTTTTATTTTTTCTCCGTTGTATATCTGTGATATTGTGAGCATTTGAATTCTCGGAACGTTTTCTTTATAGTCACCATGTTTATTACATTCTTGCAACATCGCTGTGGTTGGCTGATTCTTTGTAACAAACAATCCAACGTCGGCTCTTTCTCTTGATACCACTCCTATAAGATCTCGGAGTTGGCTTATGGTGGACCCGCCAGACTTAACCGAAGCGATAAGTTTTGTTATTGACCCATCAAGATTTCTATAGTTTTGGCGACCATCTATACCGCCATCTGCTCCTTTCTTACTATTATTTTTTATTCCAAGCTTTTTACACACCTGTTCTTGCGATGCGTATTTGTTAGAATCTGCAAGACGGATGGCTTCGATGTCGTTTGATGGCCGGGAAATTAAGTCTGGTCTTTGTACTT
>DATLAF010000231.1:0-3342 GCA_035527635.1 Thermoplasmatota archaeon
TTTCTGATATTGCTGTTCGAGAATAAAACGGTCTAAACTCACCCTCATCACTCCTTATATATAAGGAATGGATAAGGGTCAGATATAGGTTTCTGCAGAGGGGTTTTTCAAAACCCTCAATATTATTAATGACATAATCAATATGGTCATGCTCAACCACCATATGTGTTGGCGTGAGGGGTTTTTACCTCTGTTGTTTGGTTGTATGGAACTATCCTCTTTGTTTTGGGAAAGACCAAACACCAAAGAAAATAGAAAAACCACCACCTTGAACCTCTATGCATTAGTTTTTAAATAATACGTGCTTATTCTCCTTTGAATGCAACCAGTTTTACAGGTAGCCTTAGATCTCCTCAATGCTGAGAGGGCAATAGCAATCGCACAAGATGCAGTGAAGGGTGGAGCGGACTGGTTAGAAGCTGGAACCCCTTTAATTAAAAGCGAAGGCATGAACATAGTCCGCCAGCTTCGAGAACAATTCCCAGGAAAAACCATAGTCGCGGACATGAAAACCATGGACACCGGTGCCCTAGAGACCGAGATGGCTGCAAAAGCTGGTGCAGACATCATTTGCCTTCTTGCAGCATCAGATGATAGTACCATCCTTGATGCAGTGAAATCCGCACGGAAATACGGTGTAAAAATCATGATTGATCTCATCGGCGTTTCCGATGCAGGCAAACGAGCAAAGGAACTAGAAAAACTTGGCGCTGATTACCTCTGTATTCATGTCGGGATTGACGAACAAATGCAGGGGAAAAGCCCTCGCACGGTTCTCCTATCACTTATAAAACAGACCCACCTGCCGATTGCTGTAGCAGGTGGATTAAATAATGAGACGGTCGCAGACATGCTTCGTATAGGTGCTGCCATTATCATTGTTGGTGGAGCGATTACAAAAGCAAAGAACGTTACTGAAGCAACAAAAACGATTAAAAAAGCAATGACCCAGAAAAAATCCATTACGACTGAACTGTTTAAAAAATATGATACAAAAGAGTTACACAAAGCATTCATGCAGGTCTCAACTCCAAACATCTCTGATGCGATGCATAAACAAGGGGCTATGCAAGGGATACGACCGATTACGACTGGATTCCATTTGGTGGGACGTGCTTTTACGGTACGGACCATCGATGGTGACTGGGCAAAACCTATTGAGGCCATTGATAAGGCCGAAAAAGGATGGGTTCTTGTCGTGGATGTGAACCAAGGGAAAACCGCGGTGTGGGGTGAACTAGCGACGTGGAGTGCAAAACTCAAAGGTCTGGCCGGCGTCGTCATCGATGGTGCAGTCCGTGATTATGATGACCTATTAAAAATTAAATTCCCAATCTTCTCCAGATATATCGTCCCCAATGCAGGGGAACCAAAAGGGTTTGGGGAAATCGGTGCTGAGATACAATGTGGGAGCCAAACCGTACAGACTGGTGATTGGATCATCGGGGATGACTCCGGGGTAGTAGTAGTACCACAAAAGATAGCCCAAGAGATAGCGAATCGAGCGCTCGATGTAAAAGAACAGGAGAATCGTATCCGGGAAGAGATCAAATCTGGTGGATCACTGGGAAGTGTTTTGAAGTTAAAGAAGTGGGAGAAAAAAGTCGGATGACCAACGTCGTCTTTTTTACTGATATTTCACATCTTCATCATGCCCTTGCAGTATTTCCTCTTCAAGGGTTTGGAGGAAAAAAAGTACCAGTGAAACTCCATATGGGCGAGAAAAAAAACCCGTATTTTGTGAAACCTGAATTAGTCAGGTCTGTAGTTAAAGAATTAAAGAAGGTTCATGCAGACCCTTTCCTTTTTGACACCACGGTTGCGTACCATGGATCGCGGTACACGAAATCAGAGTACCAGAACACCGCGAAGCTTCATGGATTTACGGTAAAAAACGTAGGTTGCGAGGTCATCATCGATGATTCCGGGATTTCAACAGTGGTGGAAGGGAGAACCTTCGAAGTCGCTGATCATTTAAAAAATTCATCGCACATCTTTGCTCTTTCCCATGTCAAGGGACACATACAGTCAGGCATGGGTGGCGCTATAAAGAATTTTGGTATGGGCGGGGTGACAAAAGAAACGAAAATAAAAATTCATCATGGGAGCCGCCCGGTGTACCAAAAAGATGCATGCACTTTTTGTGGCATCTGTGCCGAAGTATGCCCCTTTGACGCAATTACTGTTGAAAAGAACACATGGACTTACGATAAAGGAGAGTGTTTTGGATGTAGCGTCTGTGTTGAAAATTGTAAGACTCATGCATTGCGGAATAATGATGCTGACATGCAGTTTCTTCTCGCATGCTCCGCTAAAGCATGTGTTCAAGGAAAAAACGTGTTGTATCTGAATGAATTAAAACGTATCGCAAAAGGCTGTGATTGTGACCCGAATGCAGGACCCATCATTTGTCCGGATGTTGGGTATTTAGTCAGCGATGACCCTGTTGCAATAGATAAAGCATCGTTGGACCTAATCAACGATGTTAAAGAAAACGTGTTTTTGAAAATCAATAAAGTAGATCCGTTAAAACAAATAAAATATGGGGAGGAGATCGGGTTAGGATCATCCTCGTATCAGTTGATTACACTCTAGATTTATTTGATAAGTGGTTTCCCGAGTGGGAGCACTGTCTTCCCATAGGTTTCATTAAGTATTTCTGCGATGGCGACATAAAACGCACTTAACCCGCAGACAATTCCTTCGTATCCAATCCATCCGCCGCTGATGTAGCCCCAGTCCCGCAGAGCGAGAAGGAAGAACAGGATGAATAAGGACCCGAAGATGAATTGAAGTCCTTTGTTCTTTTTCAGTGTCCCGATGAACATGCAGAAGGTGAACAATCCCCACATGAAGAAGTACCAGGCCATAAACCCTGGTTCTGTCGCACCTGCTTTTGAATCAGTGCTAATAATAAAGGTAAGACTTGGGAACACCCATAACGCGACTAGGGAAATCCAGAATAAGCCATACGATGTAAAGGCGGTTGTTCCAAAAGTGTTTCCTTTTTTAAACTCCATGACCCCTGCGAGAATCTGTGCAAGTCCACCGTAGAAGATGCCCATCGCAAGGATCATTGCACTCACCCCATATGCTCCTGTGTTATGGATATTCAGAAGGACGGTTGTCATTCCAAAACCCAGTAAGCCTAATGGTGCTGGATTTGCTAATATCGTATTCGTCTCAGCCATTGTAAGTCACCTTTCGGCTGTATAAAACTGTTGTTTAAAAATCTATCGAGAAAAACAACTACTTCCACAAGATAACAACAAACCCGGTAAAAATCATCCCGAGCACGATTAAGATAGCGACAATCTTCACAACCCAGCTTCGTAATGTTTT
>DATLAF010000232.1:0-4813 GCA_035527635.1 Thermoplasmatota archaeon
AATTTCATAAAATTCGACTATAACAGGTTTTTTTGTTTGATGTATAATTTTACAGGCACAGGAGGAATGAGAGCTATGTAATCCATGCACTAATTCATAACATTTTTTTCCGAGGCATTCCTCCGGTTTCATATGCAGAAAGTCAGCAAATGAACGATTTGCGCGAAGAATTGAAAATTCATTATCCTGAATGAACACCATATCGGAAATTGAATTAAATGTTGTCTCCCATTCTTTGATTGCTCGTTTCATTTTTTCTTCTGTTTGTTTCCAATTTGTGACATCTTCGATGATAAGGGTGACACCTGGTTCACCATCATCAAAGGTCGTTGGAATGTGTTTGATTCTGAGGTATACCATCTGGTCAGTTATTCTATACTGTTTCTCCATTGTGATTTCTGTTCCTTCAAGTGCTCGTTTTGTGTTTTGTGCTAGTTCAGGGATTTGAAAGAAAGAAACAGAGAATGCATCGATGGTTTTTCCGATGACATCGGAGCGTTGGATTTCAAAGAATCTTAAAAAATTTTCACTTACTTGTAAAAATTTTAGTTCTCGATCGAGCAATACGATATACTCGTTGGTGAAATTTAGCAACGCAGACATCGGTATTCGAGAAGAGGGAAAAAATACTTTTGCTGGTCCAAACGTAACCATTTCTGCATGGCCGGAGATAAGGAGAATGTCAAGGTATTTTGCGACAGAGTTTCTATTGATACGTATCTCTCTGGCAATATCGGTAACGGTCATACCTTTAGGATTATTTTTTAGAATGGTTTTTATCTGTGCTAGTTCCTCTTGATAGCTCTCCACCTTGGTTTATCGGCTCGTACCTATTTATGCATTTCGTTATTGCCAGTCAGTAATGCCATGCAAAGATAGAAAAATATATATATTACATAAATGATGCTTTTCTTGCCATGCAGAAGTGCATGGCAAAGTGGTGAAGGGATAAAAAAGATGAAATCTCCTCTGACAAAACCGCAACAATACGTACCCATCCAAGTTTCCGCCGGGGGGAGCAATCCACCTTCAAACAACAAAGCAAGCAACACCTTTTCTACTCTTCTCTTCCCACATCCCATCCTTCCCAATAACCACAAAGAAAGAAGTTCTTCCTAATTTCATGAGGTACCTCTTCCTCCCAAAGCATCCCATTTCTCCTTTTTTCGGGGGTACCTCTACCCATCTCATTGCTTGTTATGTATTTTACTCGTTTTGACATTTTTACGAAATAATTTTATATAGTAAAATAATGAAGATATAATCATATGAACGAGGAACAATACTATCAAAAAAAAATAATGGTTGTCGATGACGATCCCGATATCGTCTTTAGTCTTCAAGAGCTCTTTGAAAGAGAAGGATTTCAAGTCACAACCGCTGATAACGGAAGAAACTGTCTCCTTGAACTGGAAAAGGGTTTTCAGGGAATCATTATCCTAGATCTTATGATGCCGATTATGGATGGTGCCGAAACCATTAAAAAAATGACCATCGATGGATTCACGGACACAAATACTATCATCGTACTTACCGCAAAACGCATACAAGGAGAAGAGTTCAATGAAATCTACCCATATATCGCTGATTACGTCACTAAACCATTCGATATCAACGTACTGCTTCAAACCGTTAAAAAAATTGCGCAAAAACCACCGGTCAAACGTAGATATTGAGACCACTTTTTTTTAATTTCTATTAGGAAAACTATATAATATTAAGAGGTCTTTATTATGACAAGATATCATGAAGAAATCATCTGATAATATCCTTCAAACAGCCATCGTTTTTTTCATTGGTATTTCACTGAGCACCTCCGCAGCATCCATCTCTATTTCACCACAAAAAGATACGATTACTTCTGGCTTTGATACACAGAATATGAGTACAACTGGGAGCCAGAAAATTATTGATATTTTGTCTATGATCAATGAAACCCTTATTAGAGGATATCTCCAAAATATCGTTGGATTTGGACCGCGAATGACCGGCAGCTACGGATGTGAAAAAGCTGCTCAATACATCCACAAACAATTCACGCAGATGCAATTGATAACACGATACCAAAACTGGACGGCATGGGGAAACCGCTTCTATCGCCATCTCTACACCAGCCAAAACGTTGAAGGAACATTACTAGGGACAAACCCTATAGAGACCTCATCAATTATTTTCAACGCACACTATGATTCAGTCGCAAAAGGACCAGGAGCGAACGATGACGGATCAGGTACCGTTGCTGTGCTTGCAGCAGCCTACGCCCTAAGTCATTTTGATTTTGAACGTACCGTTAAATTTATGACGTTTTCAGGGGAAGAAATCGGACTGCTTGGCAGCCGTGCATATACAAAAGAAGCTTACGAGCGAGATGATAACATTCTTGTTGAAATCAACGCAGACATGATTGGACATGACGAAGGCAGCCGGAAGATGACCGTCACCGCTACGGAGGATGCTGGATGGGTAGCAGATATTTTCCAAACCATTAACAATAATTACACGATCGGACTAGCGGTAAATCGCGGCACCATCAATAGAATACAACACAAAATATCTGGGAGTGACTATGCAGTGTTTCTTCCCTACGGCTGGGAATCCATCTGTTGCTGGGAAAGAGACCGTGACCCAAATTTCCACACAGCAGCAGACAATCTGAGCAACGTGAACATAAGCTACCTCGTCAACACGACCCGCATCATCGCAGCGACACTAGCCTACCTAGCTGATATTACGGAAACGCCTCCCCAAGTACGGATTACTTCACCGCGGGTTGGTTTTCTCTATAATGCCGGAATGAAAAAACGTGCTATTGATGAATTCAAGACCACCGTGATTAATGACATCTGGGTCTGGGCGGAAGTCGATTACGCAACAGTGCCAATTGAACGAGCTGAATTTTATTATGATGGAAAATTGGTCTTTACCGATACCGAGGCCCCGTTTAAATGGCAGTTCAACAAATTCTCTTTAAGAAAACACCAGATTACCGTTGTCGTCTACGATCAACTCGGTAGAAATTCATCAGATTGGAGAGAGATACGTTTCATCAATATTTTTAAAAGGATCAAATAATCAATTGATATATTTTCCACGTCATAGAAAAAGAAAGACACAGGTTTTATGGTTTTTCAACAGTTTTTATTCCCCTAAAAAACCAATCCTATTCTTTTTTAACATTGAAATGGATAATGTTCTGTTAATTATGGAACGTGGACTTGCATCATTTGACATTTACATCATTGTCTCAGAGCTTCAAGACTTACTTGGATGTTACGTAGAAAAAATCTATCAACTCTCTCGGGATGAGATTCTCATTCGAGTTCACCAGAAAACAGCCAACCAAAAAGAATCAATTTTCATACGAAACGGAGAACTCTTATGCCGTACTCAGAAATCGTTCGTTACCCCTGAGAAACCATCGTTGTTTGCAATGACACTACGAAAATACTTGTTGAATGGAAAGATTAGTGAGATTACCCAACACGAATTCGATCGCATAATAAGGATTAAAATTGGGAGAAAGGAAGGAGACTACACCTTAGTCTGTGAGCTGTTTTCAAAAGGAAATATTATCCTACTCAACCCTGAGGGAAGAATCATCCGTCCCCTCATCAAACAGGAATGGGCATCCCGTTTGATTAAAACCGGTGAAATATACATACCACCACCATCTCAGATGGATCCATTTCAAATAACACAGCAAGAATTTCAGGAACTCGTATCAAAGAGTTCAAAGGACCTCGTTCGAACCCTTGCCTCTTCTATGAACCTCAGCGGGATGTACGCCGAGGAGCTGTGTGTTCGTGCTGGTGTTGATAAAAATACAAAAACATCAGACTTAGACGGAGAAACTCAAAAAAAAATATACGATGAACTGCAAAATCTAATATCTATGTTCCAAGAAAAAAAAATTCACCCCGTGTTCGTGAAGAAAGATGGCATCATCATTGATATCCTGCCGTTCCCTTTTTTAAGTTATACCGACGTGCAGTATGAAACAATAGATAGTTTCTCCAAAGGTCTTGAATTATTTTTGCCTGTTCGAAACGTCCCAAAACCACAGGAAATCAAACATCAGAAAAATATCGAGAAGCTTCAACGACAGCAAACACAACAACAAGAATTAATTGAAGGATTTAAAAAAAGTATTGCTCAGAATAAACTCGAGGCAGACCGCCTATACATGAATTTTCAATCATGCGAAAAAATCCTCCAAGAGATCACAGCAATACTAAGACAAAAAGAAAAAAATGATGCTATTAGTAAGATTCGTCAATATCCTTTGGTAAAACTGTTTGACCCGACTGCCAATGAATTAGTTGTCTGTCTTAGTGACGAGAAAGGAAACACTCTTGATGTCGCACTCGATTTTCGAAAAAGTGTTTCTGAAAACGCAGAGCAGAAATATGGAGAAAGTAAAAAAATCCAGGAGAAATTGAAAGGAGCACACGAGGCAATCGAACAGACAAAACATGAACTTACCACAACAAAGGATATCGACATTGTAGAGAAGAAAAAGGAAGTCAGCCATGAGAAACAATGGTGGTTTGAACGATTCCGCTGGTTCGTCTCAACAGAGGGAAACCTCGTAGTCGCAGGAAGGGATGCCTCAAGTAACGATATCGTGGTGAAGAAATACCTATCAGATGGTGATCGGTATGCCCACGCTGACATCCATGGCGCTCCCAGCTGTGTTATTAAAAGCAAGGGGGTTCATGATGAAAAAATCCCTATCTCTGAAAAAACACTTGAGGAGGCTTGCCTGTTTGCTGCATCATATTCGCGTGCATGGAACCAATTTGGTGAAGCTTCT
>DATLAF010000233.1:0-15559 GCA_035527635.1 Thermoplasmatota archaeon
ACAGGATAAAAAACACAAGGAGGACCGGTAATGGATATTTTATTGTTTGTTATTTCCATTGTGCTTTTTTCTTCTGTATTTATCTTTCTTGGCTATCTTGGTTATAAGAAGACAAAGACCGCGGAAGACTATTTTGTTGCAGGCAGAACCATGGGGCCCTTAGTAATCGCATTCTCCTATGGTGCAACCTTCATAAGCGCTGTTGCCCTCATCGGATTTTCTGGGATCGCTTCTGTCTATGGGCATTCAATCCTGTGGCTTGCGTTTCTGAACATTTTCGTTGGTATCTTTATTGCTTTTGTTTTCTATGGTTTTCGAACACGTAAGATGGGGCTTTCATTAAAAGCAATGACACTTCCAGAACTTCTGGGAAATCGATTTAACTCTGTAAAACTCCAACAAGTATCAGGTTTGATAATCGGTGTTTTCATGGTAGCGTACACCTCTGCTGTTTTTCTTGCAATTTCTTCACTCTTTCAGGTGACGTTTGGGATCCCATACTGGATTTGTGTTGTGATTTTTACGTTAATCGTAGGTGTTTACCTCATTGTTGGAGGATTGTATGCAGTGATGTGGACGCACGCGGTGCAAGGAATTGTGATGCTGATCGGCATGATCATTCTTACGGTGGGTATCTATGCGATGTTAGGAGGTATCGGCCCTGCCCACGAGGCTGCAGCAGGTCTTACCACGGAGATGCTCAAAAGTATTGGGAGCCCAGCAGCAACACAAGCCCCCAACGGTCTTACGTCCATGCCACCTTTTTTATCCCAACCATTTATGATGGTTCTTACCCTAATATTTGGTGTTGGCATCGGAGTGCTAGCACAACCGCAACTCATCGTCCGATATCTTACCGCAAAAAACGAAAAAGCGCTCCGTCTTGCAATCCCCTATGGTGGTATTTTTATCCTGATTATGACGTTTACTGCCTTTAGCATTGGCCCTCTCTGCAACGTGCTCATGTATCAAAATAATATCATGTACCCAACTAAGCTAGTCGCAGGGGTGGTGACCGCAAACCCCGATGCCGTCATTCCGACGATTATTAATGCACTGTTCCCAACATGGTTCATCTTGATTTTCCTGTTTGCTATCCTTGCTGCAGCAATGTCAACTGCAGCCGCACTGTTCCATACCGCTGGAGCCGCAATAGGAAGAGACGTCTATGAAAAATCAGTGAAGAAAAAATTTTCTCCAGAAAAATCTATTTTTATTACTCGCATTGCTACGTTCGCAATTGTAATAGCAACTCTTATCATCACCCTTAACCCCTTTGATGTTGTCGCATATATGACTGCCTTTTTCTTTGGTCTTATGGCATGCACCTTCCTTGCACCCTATACGCTCATGTTGTACTGGAAAAAAACAAATAGGACCGGGGTTTGGATTGGCATGCTTGGTGGATTTTTATTCACCATGGCCTGGTATATCCTCATATATTTCAAAACCGCGCCTAAGATCATTGGAGCCCCTCTCATTGGGAACTATATCATTAACATGCTTGACCCTATCTTCATCGGTCTTCCACTATCGTTTCTTTTAACAATCCTCTTTAGCATCATTATGAAACAAGACAAAGAGGAAGAAACGATAATGAAAAAGAGTTTTGAAAACATTTAAAAGCGCAATAATAGCGTTTATTAGATACAGGAACGGTCTCAATGAAGATACTTGTACTTGGTGCTGGAATGATGGGACGTGCGATTGCATACGATCTCAGTTTGTTTTCAGAGTACAAGTCGATTATTATTGGTGATAAAGACCCACAGACCCGTAATTCAGCTAAAGGATTTCTCAAGGGTACAAACGTCGATATCGTACCTGTAAATGCTGATAACAGAAACGAAGTCATAAAAAAGTTTCATAACGTTGATGTTGTTATCTCTGCGCTCCCCTATCGATTCAACTATGAGCTTGCAAAAATAGCGATACAGACGAAAACTCATTTTGTTGACCTTGGCGGTAATAACACAATCGTCGATAATGAGCGTAAACTTTTTTCCAAAGCAAAAAAAAACAATGTGACGATCATTCCGGATTCAGGGTTGGCCCCAGGGCTTGTATCGATTATTACTCACGATATCGTCAATCATATGGATACCGTTGACTCTGTGAAATTACGTGTTGGAGGCTTACCACGATATCCGCAGCCTCCTTTGAATTATCAGATCGTGTTTAACCCCTATGGCCTTATCAATGAATACGTAGAAGATGCAATCATTCTGGATCGGGGGAAACTTCTTTTTAAAAAATCAATGACCGAGATCGAATCCCTTGAATTCCCAAAACCCTTTGGCACAATGGAAGCGTTTCTTACATCAGGGGGATGCTCAACCTTACCAATCGCCTATCAAGATACGATTCATTATCTTGATTATAAAACGATACGGTATCCAGGGCATTGCGATATCATGAAAACGTTTCTTGATTTTGGGTTCGCTGATGAAACAAAGATAAATCTGAACGGTCAAGAAGTTGCACCACGTGATGTTTTTGTGGCATTGCTTGAGAAAAATGTTCCTACAACAGGAGAAGATGTTGTGTTATTAAAAGTTATAAGCTGCGGAACAAAAAATGGAAAGAAACGATCCCGACAGTACGTGATGATTGATTATTATGATAAGAACCATACTATTACCGCGATGATGCGGACTACAGGATACCCCGTAGCTATCACCGCACAGATGATTGAGAACGGCACTATTCAGCAGCGAGGGGTGTTTTGCCCAGAAGAAATCATACCTCCTCTGCCTTTTTTTAAGGAATTAAAGAAAAGAAATATTTCACTTTCTATTCGTGACAGAAGCGTTTCATCATGAAGAAAAATGAGTTTTTAGATGCAAAAGAAAACGCGTTGAAATCACTCAAAGATGCTTGTATTGAAAAAGAAGTAGATGAAGGGGTTCTCCCCCTTCTTGGTTTGTTAAATAAATTAGAAGGGTTCTATACCTCAAGCAGTTGCGCAGGACGGATTGTATTACTAGAAATACCACAGATAGGTGATAAGCACGGTGCGACGTTCCTAGGCATCTGGCATCGAACTATAGAGGTGCTAGAGCTTCAGGCTGCCTCGACAAAGGCAACAACAGGTCTTCTCTGGTTGATTGCACAAGCACCTATTCTGCATATCGGTGCAGAAACTCTTGAGCTTGCAGATAGGATGGTGAAAATCGCGGTACACTGTGGATTCAAAAATTCAGCGATCAAATCAGTAGGTAAAAAAATCATAATCGAAATTTGTAGTACCGAGCGTCTTGATGCTCCTATAGGGAGGGACGGTCGTCTTTTTTGTGAAGGAATTTACCTTTCTTTGTTGGTTGAAATTTCAAATGAGGTCATCGAACGGTCACAGAAAAAAATGGGTCGTTTAACCGTAAAACTAGGAAATGTAGGTGATTTTCTATGAAAACTAACAAAAGATTTATATATTATGTTGATATATTAGTTGTTGGGGAATAAAGTATGAACACAAAAAAAATCTTAGGCATCTTTATATGCATGCTGGTAATGACCATGATACCTGTAGCAGCAGGAGCGACCACAAACCAAAATCCACAACCAAGTAAAATCGGTTGGACCACTTTTCAGGGAATCACTCTTACCCAACCCAAGTCAGTAAACGGTGGAGCATTGATAACATTTAAATGTCTCTTTGTCCACTACGTCTCTCAGGGTCTTGGTCAGCGCGTAACTGGTTTCAGGTATGGCGGACAGGAAATGATTATACCTGGGACATTCCACGGGCTTATGAGCAACCACATCATAGCTGGTTGGTCCCCTGGCGCATTAGAGTTCTAAAGAGAACTGCTTAACCTTCTCTTTTTTTTTATTTTTTCCTTTTTTTAATTATTTTTTACCTTAAAGAAATTTTTTTTCGTGTTCTTTGATATTTTGATTATCACTGATGAATCGCTTCTCATATGTCGTTTTAATAGGTATAAGAATTTGAGTTTCCTGTGTAATTATAAAGCTAATGAGAAAAACGATTCTTGGTATAGTCTAATACGAAAAAATATTAGAGTTCATCGAATTTTCTGGCCACTTCTTTGGCTACCTCAAGACTCGTGTTTGATCCACCAACGTCGTATGTTTTTATTTTATTTTCCTTTATCACCTGTGCAAGAGCGTTTTCTAGTTTTTTCGCAGATGTTTTCTCTCCGAGCCAATCCAACATCAGGGTGACGGTAAGAAGCATCGCCATAGGGTTCACTTTATACATCCCGGCATATTTCGGTGCAGACCCATGGGTCGGTTCAAAAACTGCATAGGTATCTCCAATATTCCCACTTGAGGCAAAACCAAGGCCTCCGACCAACTGTGCTGCGAGATCAGAGATAATATCCCCAAACATATTCGAGGAGACTAAGACGTCGTAATCCTGTGGGTTTTTCACCAGCCACATGCACATCGCATCGACGTTGGTTTCCTGATACTTTATATCAGGGTATTCCTGTGCGATTTTTCGTGCTTCTTCAAGCATCATCCCACTGGTTTCTCTTATCACGTTGGGTTTTTCGATAAGGGTGACAGATTTTCGTTTGTGCTCCTTTGCATATTGAAATGCTTGTCGGACAATGCTTTGGCAAGCTTTCTTTGTAAAAATCCTGCAAGATACAGCGATTTCATCTAAGGGAATCTGGGCGAATCGTTTCATTTTCTTATGGGTCATGAGTGCATCAAAGACTTGTTTTGGTAACGGTCGAAATTCCACACCCGCGTAAAGATCCTCTGTGTTTTCTCGGAAAACAACGAGATCAATGTCGTCTCTATAGTTCAAGGGGTTCCCAGGGTATGCTTTGCAGGGTCTGATATTCGTATGAAGGTTAAACTCCTGTCGTAGTTTTACAATCGCACTGGTATATACTAATCCTTTATTGCGTAATTCTGGGGAAAGTTCTTTTTGTGCATCATAATTGGGTTTTGAGGTTATAGCACCAAAAAGGCAGCAGTCGGTTTGTTTCAATAATGTCAATGTCCGGTCAGGGAGTGCGTTTCCTTCTTTTTTCCAAAACTCCCATCCGATATCTCCGTTGATGTATTCAGCGTCAAGGTTAATAGTATCAAGAACAATTTTTGCTGCGTCCATGACGTCTTTTCCAACGCCATCTCCAGGAAGTACTGCAATATGATATTTCGACATGGGGGACTGTAATCCTGCTCTATTTTTAAAGCTTTTTTTTTCAGAAAAATAATGGTAACAGGAGAAATAATTATTATTTCCGTATTTCGCCAAGACTGGTGACTCGTTCGGCAAATGCGTTATGTTTATGGATGGATTCTTCACTTTCGCTACGCGCAATCACTAAAACCTCATCGGGGAGGTCTTTGTATCGTTTCAACACGGCACTGAGTATGTCACGAACCACGTCTTCTACGAACTTTGGTTTCGCATGCGCTTTGAGGACGAGCTCAGCTTCTTCTTTTCGTTTTAAAATACTGTACGTAGGGCTGCTGAATGATTTCTCGACGATATCGATTAAATCATCAGCATCGACAACCTCTGTCCCCCGTGGTACCTCAATGATTAACGTCCCAATGTTTCGTTGATTATGGGTTGGAGCGGAACAGTTTTTATCACGGGCATCAAGCTTTCGAACAACTTCCATAGCACAGGGACATGCCGTCATTCCTATCACTTTGACACCAATGAGTTTTTTAAGCGTCCCATTGCTATTTGCCCGTGCCTCTGCTACTAATTTATAGGGTTCTGAGCCTTTTTGACCGGAGGGATATATAACATCTAAAAAATAATCTGCTTCTGCTTTCACCTCGGAAAACGTCGCGTACTCATGTTTTTTTAGGAGTAATTCTGCGGTCTCTGCACAGAATGATTCTAAATCGGTCACCGGTGTTTTAAGTGTCTGATCGATAATTTCAGTTATCAATTCAAGGTTTCGTGACATATGACTGCCTTTCTGTGAGGCAGGTAAATCCACAAATAAATCAAGAGTTACGGTAAGTGCAAGTACGGATTTTTTATTAGGTCTTTTTATATGAACAAGTTTTTTTACACCAGTTACACCCACTCGTGTAAGCTTGAAATGGGAGGGTGCAAGTCTTGATTGTACATCAGGTAAATCAATGGATTTAATAAGGTTCACCGACAGCGAAATACCATTTTATCTCAAATATGTTCGCTTTATACTCAGATTTGTGCAAAAAGGGATTCGAGACCTATTTTGATTTTATAACATAATTACGTCACATTAGAACAAGAGTCGATTTGCAGTGCAGTATATCACTTTTTTCCCATCTTAATGAAAATTTAAGGAAAAAAGTAAAATAACCCCTTTCAGTATTAGGGCCGTAAAAAAAATGCCGCTGTGGCTTAGAGGTATAGCGATTCCTTGGTAAGGAATAGGTCGAGGGTTCAATTCCCTCCAGCGGCTTCATGTTAACATTTAACATGGTTATTTAACTTGAGAAAAACATTAAAAGTCTGGATTTTTTATACGATTTTTAAAGATATATTATAGTAATATTTAAATATTCAAATTTACTTATATACTGATTATGAACGAGGTTGATGTTTTCAAAGCATTAGCTGATCCGACACGACTGAAAATTCTTGAATGTATCAAAGATGGTGAAAAGTGCATTTGCGAGGTGATCCCTTATACCGGAAAATCTCAACCAAATGTTTCTCAACATTTGAAAGTACTAAAAATCGCTGGTCTCGTCGATGAACGAAGAGACGGAACAAGAATTTTACTTAAGGCATCTAATAAGAAAATCTTCGATGTCATTAATTCCGTGAAGCAATTACGGTGATGCCATTGACACCCATTGATATTCTCCTTGCAGGACTTCAAACACTCCAAGAATATCTCTCGGCCCATGTATTAACCTGCCTTATTCCTGCATTTTTCATTGCAGGAGCGATCGCGGTCTTTGTTTCAAAACAATCGGTATTGAAATATTTTGGTGCTCATACTAAGAAATATATTTCTTATCCTGTTGCAGCGCTTTCTGGTACCATTCTTGCTGTTTGTAGTTGCACGATTCTCCCTTTATTCACTAGTATTCATAAACGTGGTGCTGGTATTGGTCCTGCATCTGCGTTTCTGTTCTCAGGTCCTGCTATAAATATTCTTGCAATTGTTCTCACCGCACAGGTACTTGGGTATGATATTGGTCTCGCAAGGGCAATTGCAGCTGTTCTTATGGCAGTTGTTATTGGTTTGTTAATGGCTTTTATTTTTAGAAAAGAGGAATCTGAAAAAAAGAAAGATAATAATATTAACTTTGCATGTCAAACAGGTGAGGAGAAAAGTAATCGTCCTATTTGGATTTCACTATTGTTTTTAGTATTGCTTGTTTTGATTCTTGTTATTGGTGCTGCAAGCAGTGAATTTATCCCGTGGATTCCAAAGCTTGCGATTGTTTATTTTTTAACAATTGCTGTTTCAGTTATTCTTATTTTTTATTATACTCGTGATGAGGTTAAAAACTGGGGCAAGGAAACCTGGGGTCTTACTAAAATGATTTTTCCCATTCTTCTTATTGGTGTATTTATTGTTGGAATAATTGGTGGTATCGCTGCATATTTTATTCCTGGTGCTGATCCAGCTAATGCTCTTGGTGTTGCTGTCGCCCCTTATATTGGCGGGAATGATATTGTTTCATGTTTTCTTGCTTCTGTGATTGGTGCAATACTATATATGCCAACTCTTTTAGAGGTGGCAATTGTTGGTAATCTTTTTGGCTACAGTTCTGGTGTTATGGGTGGTGGCCCTGCTCTTGCTTTGTTACTGGCTGGTCCCTCTTTGAGTCTTCCCAATATGATTGTTATTACAAAAGTTATGGGTATGAAAAAAGCTCTTGTATATTTTGCATTAGTAATTGTTTTCGCAGCACTTGTTGGATTTGTCTATGGTATTATCGCTGGATAGGTGATTTGATGAAAATAGAGATATTAGGAACAGGTTGCCCAAAATGTAAGACAACTGAGAAGAATGTACGAAAGGCTGTTGAGGACCTGGGAATACAAGCAGAAATTGTGAAAGTAGAAGATCTCCAGCAAATTATCGACAAAGGTGTGATGATGACACCTGCTGTTTTTATAGATGGCGAAGCAAAGATTGTAGGACGTGTCCCTAGCCCTGATGAGATAAAAAAGCTTCTTCAAAAAGGAGGAAAATAACTATGACGCGATTGTTAGCTGAATGGTTCCCTGAGTTCGCGAAAGAACTCGATGACATCGATGAATTCTACAAGAAGAAACGATTGATTGATGAAAAAACCTATCAATTCATCTGTTTTGCTCTGGCGATTAAAGGGCATTCAGCCCCGTGTGTTCGGAAACATTTTAAGGGTGCGTTGGAAGCTGGTGCAACGGTGAAGGAGCTTACGTATATCATGGCGCTTGTGTTTCGAGAGAGCGCTGGAAATGATGATTGCTGGGTGCATGATATTCTCTCTGATTATAAAGAATTAATGAAAGGTAATGTTCAATGTTGTCCAAAGTAAAAAAAGGTAAAAAAGATGGCTAAAGAAAAATGTCTTTGTGAGGCTGACGAGGTTTTAATTTTTACCTGTTCTGGCGGTTCAAACGTTGGACAAATAGCGAACGAAACAGCAAAGAAATTATCAAGTCAAGCTATTGGAGCCATGTCTTGTCTCGCAGGTATTGGTGGACATATCAACGGTTTTGCTGAAGCAACACGAGAAGTGAAAAAAGTTGTTGCTATCGATGGCTGCCCCGTGCACTGCGCGAAAAAAACCTTGGAGCATGCAGAGTGCCCTGTTGCTATACATATTGTTGTGACTGAGTTAGGCATCCGGAAAACATCAGATTTTCATCTTGATGACAAAGACATCGATAAGGTTGAAAATGCGGTTAAGGAGAAATTGAAAAAATGAAGAATAAAAAGTCATATGGAGTAGTATCATCATTATTTTTTGTTGCAAGCTTCGTATTGTTAAGCGGTTGTACAAGTGACAACTCTAATAATAACTCAAATGGTTTGTCATGGATTGATAACTATTCACCTGTTCACTCTCTTGGAACTGGAACGGATGATTTCTGGGTAACATATCCTATGAATCATCCAAATAGCAGTGAATCAGTAGATCACCTTGCCTGGGTGCTCGAATCGTTGAATCAACATTGTGTTGTGATGGTTGTTCATAGAACGGGGTGTGTAACATGCCAACCCCAGGCAGATAGAATGATTGCACTTGCTGAGAAATATGAAGACGATGTGACATTTTATGATCTTGATATCTCCCTTGGTGGTGACACAGAACAGAAAGCATACGAGGCATATGTCTATGATCCTGCGGGTCCTCCTGGATATATCGCTCTTACGGTGTTAGTCACAACCATCGAGGTGAACGGTAATGTCGTGTATGGATGGCATAGCTGGGAAGGAGATGTCGACGATGTGGAATTGGAAGGCTGGGTGAAAGATACTATTTATTACTATTATTTGAATAACGGGAACTAACATGAAAAAGTCGTTCATCCTCTTGGTTTTTTTGCTCTTCAGTATCTTTTTTTTCTCTGCTAGAGTCCATGCAGAAGAAAATACGGTATCGACTGCTCCCGATTTCACTGCTACTGATGAGAATGGTGTGACATTTTCGCTACGCGATTACCAAGGAACAGTCGTCATCCTGCATTTCACGGGGGTAGAAACTCCGCTGTGTATCGAATGTCTTGAAGAGATGGAAGGACAGATCCATGAGCTTGAAAACCTTGTCAAGTCATCTCATAACGTAAGCGTTATTACGATTAACATTCGAAAAAATCCTTCTTCGGTGAGTGGACGAGAAATGGCAGTCACTGATTTTGGAGCGAATATCTCATGGCATTGGGTAGAGGATTTCAGTCCGTATCCCATCGCAGGGTTGTATCAAAAGCAATGGTCTGTCGATGGAGCATTTTCTAATCCCTCTCTTATCTTCATCGATATGAATCAAAGCATTGTCGGTGTGTACCATGTGTATTGTATGGGGAAAGGACCGCTTGATGGGATCCAGTCTGCTGAATCACTCGCAGGAGATGCGAAAGCTATTGCAAATGGAACATGGAAAGGATCTGATGGAAATTGGGAGGATGAAGGGATTACCTTTGCTGGTATTTTCCTCTTGGGTATTCTTACATCAGTGACTCCTTGTTCACTTGCACTCTTGGTTGCCATGATCTCGTATGTTGGCTCCTTGCAGAAGGATTCTGAGAAAAAGTTGAAGAAATACTCTCTACAGGGGTTATGGATAGGGATTATTTTCACGCTTGGTATGTCTCTCGTATTTTTTGTGTTTGGGATGATACTCTCATCCGTTGGTGTCTTTATTGAAGCATCAACCGTATTTTTCCTTATTGCCGGGGTCATTCTTATTATTCTGGGTATCAACATCTTCAAACCGTTTAGTGAGCGCCTAACTAAGAAATCTGACGGAAAGATAGGTTCAAGATTTGTGGAAAAGGGACAGGAATTATTTTTGAAACTGAGCAAAAAATCAATCTACCTTGGTGCATTTTTTTTAGGGATTCTTTTCTCAATTGGATGGGCACCTTGCGCCCTGTCGTTGATGATGCCTGTTTTTATTCTCACGCTCACACAAAAGATTTCCATCCTCATGGGTGGCCTATTGTTATTTGTCTTTGGTTTAGGTCACGGGGTACCGATTATCCCGTTATGTACCGTCACCAGTAGTATTCGTGGAAAACTCGGGAACAGGTATGTAACTGCGGGTAAATGGATGCAGAGAATCTTCGGAATCATTATCATTGCTATCGGAGTGATCATGGCAATCAGATTCTGGGGGATTAAATTCTGGTGAATTTTATCTTTTTGTTACAGGGTTTTAGCGCAGGGGAATTGTATCTTTTGTAAGAAGCCCTCCAGCGGCTTTCTATTAAATTATATCACGGTTAATTTCATGAAATTTTCTTGAAGTAATCCTGACGATTTTTTTTTTACGTGATTCTTTCGTTAGTACATACGACATTTTTTTCTCATTATTGGACCTATTCTGGAACGATATTCTATATCGAGAATAAACATTTATATAACACGTTCTACTATGGCAATAAAATACAGGGGAAAAAGAATTGAATAAGAAAATTCTATCTACAGTAACAATTTTCTTAACTACCCCGATTTCATTGATTGGGATATCACCCCAAACTGAAAATGTAATCAATAGAAAAACCAGGGAATACTGCCACTAAAAAACTTGAATAATTAATACCCCAGTTGGAGGTTAGAAAATGAAAGAAAAAACATATAAATGTGAAGAATGTGGAAAAACAATTAAGACATTAGAAAAAACACCTGAATGTTGTGGAAAACCTATGATACAGCTACCGCTTGAATTCTGTACTCAACCAGCACATGCAGAACATGCTCGACCAATGCAAAACGAAGAACCTTGTGATGACGGTCGTGCAGGATAAAATAAATATCATTGCTTCATAGTGTGTAAAAAACAATTTACAAGATTTCGTGGAGGATTGTCAGAATATGAATGATGTCTCTATTGTATTATGCGGAGACGCAGGTCAGGGAATTCAGACCGTAGAACAATTATTTATAAATATAGTTAAAAAAGAAGGTTTCAATGTTTTTTCCACCAAGGAATACATGTCACGGGTGAGAGGTGGCAGTAATTCAACACAGCTAAGGATTTCCACAGAACCTGTCACTGCGTATATCAATAGAATTGACATTCTTATACCACTTAGTGAAGAGGCAATTACACATCTTGGAAATAGAGTATCAAAAAAAACAATTATCATCGGAGAAAAAAATCATATTAAAAATAATAAACACTTCAAAGGTATTGAAATTCCATTTTCACAATATGCTAAAGAGATAGGAAATATTGTCTTTTCAAACACGATCGCAGTAGGTTTGTTATCAGCTCTCTGTGGCATTGATAAAAAAACTGTAACTGAACAGGTGGAAAACTATTTTTCGAAGAAAAAGAAAGATCTTGTAAAAAATAATATTCTCGCCGCAGAAAAAGGATATGCTGCTGGCGAGGATCTTGTCAAAAAAAGAAAAGCCAAACTCAACATTTCAAGTCCTCCACAACAATATAACGACATTGTGTTAAATGGAACACAGGCGATAGGACTAGGGGCATTAGCAGGCGGCTGTAATTTCATCTCTTCATATCCAATGTCACCTTCAACGGGAGTCCTTACTTTTCTTTCTCAACAACAACATAATGATTTTGACATTATCGTTGAACAAGCAGAAGACGAAATCTCAGCAATAAATATGGCACTTGGCGCCTGGTATGCCGGTGCAAGAGCAATGGTCACCACATCTGGTGGTGGGTATGCGTTAATGACGGAGGGTGTCAGTCTAGCTGGCATGATTGAAAGTCCAATGGTTATTCATCTTGCCCAGAGACCGGCACCTGCAACAGGTCTTCCAACACGCACTGAACAAGCAGATTTGGAACTTGCTCTTTATTCAAGTCATGGCGAGTTTCCCAAAATCATTTTTGCTCCCGGAACGCTTCAGGATGGTTTCTATCTCACACAAAGAGCCTTCAACTTAGCTGATAAATACCAAGTACCAGTATATATCTTGACAGATCAATACTTTGTAGATTCATACTACAATATTCCATCATTAACACTTGAGAGTGGTACTAATAAACGGTATTTTGTAAAAATAAAGAAAACATATAAACGATATGAATTCACAAAAAACGGTATATCCCCAAGGGGAATACCGGGATATGGAGACGGTCTTGTTTGTGTTGATAGTGATGAACATGATGAAGAGGGACGTATTACAGAGAGCATGACGGTCCGTACAAGAATGGTGGATAAACGTCTAAGGAAATTAAAAGAGATAACAAAAGAGACAATACCACCGACATTGATTGGAAATAAAAACTACAAAACATTGATTATCGGATGGGGATCCACATATCATATCATAAAAGAAGCGCTTAAAAGGATTAACAGAAAGAATATCTCTTTTCTGCACTTTACACAACTATATCCGCTCCATTCAGATACAGTAAAATACCTTAAAAAAGCGCAACAGACAATTATTGTAGAAAATAATGCGACATCCCAATTTTCAAACCTTATCAAACGACACACAGGCCATGAAATCAACTACAAAATCCTGCAGTATAACGGTCTTCCATTTAGTGTAGAAGCAGTAGAAAACCAAATCAAAAAAATCTCGCAGAGGTACCAGTAATGAACCCCAAAGAATATTCTGGAGAATCAAAGGATATTGCCTGGTGCCCAGGATGCGGCAACTATGCTATATTAAATACGTTAAAACAAGTACTCGCAGAACTAAAAATACCTCCTCAACACCTGGTCGTTGTCTCTGGTATTGGACAGGCAGCAAAGATACCTCAATACTTCAAGACACACTATTTCAACGGGTTACATGGCCGAGCCTTACCACCTGCAACTGGGATTAAAGCAGCAAATCCGCATCTCACCGTGATTGCAGAAAGTGGCGATGGAGACATGTATGGTGAAGGAGGAAATCATTTCATTCATACGATACGAAGGAACCCGGATATCACCAATATTATTCACGACAACATGGTTTATGGGTTGACCAAAGGACAAGCTTCACCGACAAGTGATTTAGGCTTTAGGACGCCTATTCAGATTGATGGCGTCATGGCGGAACCATTCAATCCGATTGCCGTGGCGATCGCTCTTGATGCATCGTTTGTTGCACGAGCGTTTGCCGGTGATACAAAGCAGACAAAAGAGATAGTGAAGGCATCGATCACCCACAAAGGATACGCGGTCGTCGATATCTTTCAGCCATGTGTCACGTTCAATAAGATAAATACGTTTGAATGGTTCAAGGAGCATACCTATTATTTAGATGCGTCCCATGATCCAACGAATCGTATTGAGGCGTTTTCGAAATCCCTTGAACGAGAGAAACTTCCTCTGGGGATTTTCTATATCAACAAGAGTAAAAAAACCTTTGAAGACAATTTGAAAATATACAAAAAAAATAAAAAACCATTATATCAACGACAGGTCAATTTATCACAAGTTTCTCATCTTATTGCAACAAACAAATAAAGGAGTAACAAATTCGATATCGATATCGACTACATACTCATGTTAAAAAATTAAATCGTGTCGATACTCTTTTCTCTTATCTCCGAAAACAATAATCTCTATTTTGGGTTTTCAGATAGCGCAAAAACAAAATATTTATATGCTATAGAAGAAATCATTGCTTATGAATTGGAAAACACTACTGTTTAATCCATACACTCTCGCAATTATTTTTTTACTTATTTCTTTATTTATCATTCTGTGGGCTTTTTTTCTCTAAAAAAAAGATCAGTATGCCCTTGTAACACTATAGTCAGCAAGTGCGACGAGGAGGTCTTTACTTTCAGAAGAATCTACGATGTCAAGACATTTTTTTGCTGCGTCTCTAAATTCAGATAATTTGTTTTGTGCATAGTCTATAGAACCATATGTTTTAAAGAGGTCTATGACTTGAATCACATCGTCTTGATTTGCGCTTTCGTCCCCAACGACCTTCATCATCTTTTTTTTGTCTTTCTCCTCTACCACGGTTAATGCGTGGATGAGCATTAGGGTTCGTTTTCCGTTAAGGATGTCGCTTCCTATCATTTGTTTTCCTAAGATGATTTGTTCGGTGAGGATATTAAGCAGGTCGTCTTTAATCTGAAACATCAAGCCAAAAAGTGTCCCGTATTGAGCCAGGTTTTCTACTTGTCTGCTGCTGCCTTTACCAATCAATGCACCACCTTTTCCGGCTAGATAATAGAGTTGAGCTGTTTTTTTCTCAATCATCCTCATATACTGAGGAATTGTCACATCCAATCTGTCTGCAAATTCGATGTCTAAGGCTTCGCCCTCATAGAAGTTTTTTGCTGCATCTGCAATGGATCGGATGATCTCTTTGTAGGTTACCGAGTTTAGTTCTGGTGGCGCCATATACGACAGCATGCGGTAGGTTTCACCGATGAGTGCATCTCCTGCGATAATTGCGAAGGGTATCCCGAATTTTTCATGGGTGGATTGTAGACCTCTGCGCCATTTATCCTTATCGATGATATCATCATGGATCAGTGTCGAATTATGCATGTACTCTAACGCTATTCCAAATGGGATGGTGATTTCTGGTACACTTCCAACCGCTTCGCAGGAAAGCATGGCTATTATAGGACGAAGCCGTTTTCCACCAGATAAAGGAATCCAACGGAGAGCATCATAGAATATCTCTGGTTCTCGAGGTGATAGATTACCGGTCAGCGCCCGGTCGAAAATAATTGCGCGTTCCTTGAGTATTTCTTCTAAATCCATGGTTCATCCCTCAACTGATTACGAGTTGTATATCTGATTCTAATGCTAATCCTAAAAACTCAGCCATTCGTATCACTTTTACATTATCCAACAGTCTTGCTTCTTTTAAACCAGCGGAAATCATTGAGGTATAACACGCATAAAAATGAACACCCATGTCTCTTGCTTGGTACATTAGCTCGGCAAGCACTATTCCACCTTTTCGTTTGATAGATGTTTCCTTCCAGATGATCGGTGCTTCTCCCCATCGAGCTC
>DATLAF010000234.1:0-4265 GCA_035527635.1 Thermoplasmatota archaeon
CTCAATATTCTTTAATAAACCGTTTCCTTCTAAAATATAGCATGATTCTGTATATAAATGTTCTCTTTTCATTCTTAAAATGTTTGGAAAAGATAAAAATAGAAAAAAAGAGGTAATTCTGTATGGTTTTGTGATTGACAAAACGAACACATCTCACTTCAGAATTTATCCTCATCGACAAAAAAATAATTAATATCCATGTTTCCCACAACCACAATAGAGTTTAGTCAACATAAATCACGAATATACAATTCAGATTTATTGAATACGTTCCGAGATGATTGAAAGTTACTTATATTTTGTACGTGTGATTAGCCATTTGAGAAAGCCGTTTAGGATTAAAAACCAGTAGTTAAAAATCATCAAAAAGTGTGTTTTTCTCGGAGAAAAAATGGTAAAATGAGCCGACGGAGGGAACACTACAAAAGGTTATATTTATGAACGTTAAAAACTACCAAGCTCGTGCAATAGTATAGCACGATTTTCCCGGTATATAAATCTAACCCAATTTTCGTGCTAACCTTTGACAGTATAATTTTAACGAATGTTGTGTGCTAATTATTGGCATTCCCAATGATCTACAATTTCATACGTTCTCTTTTCAGTTCTTTGTTCGTTTGTAGAGTGTGTTTACGGATGGGGTTCTTCAGGTCCAATAATGAAGAAGAAGGTAGGGTTATTCATATTGTTATATTCTGTTTCTATCCAAGCAGGAGAACGTTCAATATCAGAGACACGGACTTCATCGATAATTCCATTGAAATTTGCGGATGCAGCCGAGGTTCTCCATGCACCAATACAAAATGGATAATCTGAATTTATTAATGTTTGCGTCCCCGTCTGAGATTGTTGTAATCCGTCGATATAAAGAAAGTTTGTTCCAGATAGTTTCATACCAGATAGATAGTACCAATTACTTGGTGGTTCTTCTTCATTTGCGTAGATGTATTGATAATTATATCCACCACCATCGACACGCAGAGACATTTTGGGACCATTGACATTCCAATTTAATGAATACCCTTTATAATTACCTGAAATCTCTTGGTGTTTTCCAGCTACTTTCATGTCTTGCGTATTGAAAGGATATATCCATGCCGAGATGGTAAAATCTCCTGAAAAACTAAGTTTATTGAGATCATTCATTGTTATGTATTCCCATACTGTTTCAGTTCGGTCAAATTGCTGGCCTTTCCCAATCTTTCCATTGCATTCAACAGGCATATTTGCAGCTTTTTTCATACCTGTAATTCCATTTGAAGTACTATCTGCAATTGTTGATGGTGTAGCATCGTTCATATGCCAGACTCCCTTATAGTGAGAATCCCAGGTTTTCTCAGGATATTCTTGATTAATGCAATCTGGATTACCATAGTACACATAGAAAATTTTATCTTCATTTGAAGAAAGATTGATGATGTTTACCCATGCAACAAGCTTTCCAGAGGATATATCAAATGTTTCAATCTCATGGTGTTGTTTTACTGCAACCCCTGCACCGTTCATGAACAAGATATCGTCTCCATCATCTTGTGCTTTCATAAAATCCGCATCAGTCGTAATAATGAGCACAGGGAAATTATCTAAATCATCAGTAACTTGTGTATGGTCAATTGTGATTTGTTTCCTGTAATGCCACCCATATTCAAACGGATCAAACGGGGATGGATATCCAGTGGTAAAACTATATATTTTCCGTGCCCAATGTTTCCCATCGGTCACATTCACATACCAGCGATACGACGCCCCATACGCCATGCCACTTATCGGAACAGTATAGGTCCCATCATGAACACCTGTCTCATGTTGAGAACCGATATTTGGTGATGTCTGCACGGTGTACTCCATCGCATCACCCTGATAATCCCTCAGCGTGAACTGCAATTGGGGAAGATTCATAGGCACATCCCGTTCTCCATCTTCTGGCGATGGATTTGAAATTTTGGGTGCAGTCGGTTCGGTTTCAAATATACATACTTTATTGACCGTATCTTTCCCATCAGTGAGTTGAATGTACCAACTGTAATTCGTAAGGCTCTCCAATCCTGAGATAGGAATTGAATAGATTCCATCGGGTTTTAGCCCACCGCCCCCTGACCCGATGTTCGGTTCTGTCGTCACATTATAACTCATAAGGTCATTATCCATATCTTTTATTTCAAACCGTAATTCTGTCATCGTTACCGGTACCATTTGTTGGCCGTCCGCAGGATCTGTCTGGGTGATCTCCGGTGGATTATTCGGCGGCCAATATTCCATCTGTTCAGCGGATACCTTCGCAAACAATGCATACCCAAACATCCCATAGGCCATCACCGGTGGGAGAAAGATACTGAACCCAATACCCCAGAACCCAAGCGCGAGACCCTGCTGCTGACCAAACGCAATAAAACCAGTCCCTGACCTCAGTCCACCACAACTCGTAACACCCATTGGTGTTTTCCAGCCGACAAACAACCTGGGAATTGGAGCCATAATAAATGGGATAAATCGCGGGAGAATGATAATCGGAAACGCAGCCCCCTCCCCCGTGGAAACAAAGTTACAGAACATCTCCCGACCGATACCAGCAGTATACACAGAAGGATCACCACCGATACTCTGAGGAGTAAAACTCTGACTTCGTTTCCCAAGCTGGGCTAAAACCATATCCGCAGACATTCTTGCTGGAAGTAAACCTTGCTCTTCAGCAAATATAAGGATCTGTTGTTGAAGCTGCTGTGTTTCAGCAGAACACGGATCATGAGCGTTTGCTATCGCTAACTCCGAAAACAACTCCTTCAAATACGTACCTGACTCATACGAAATCATCTGAGAATGAGGAACCCCACTGACATAAGTGGTGATGATTGCAGTATCATTTGTCCTAGTGTTTTCTTGTTGAGAGACGTTCGTTGTGTTTGATTGAGAAGTGCGTATTATCCCAGAAGCACAACCACTCAAAAATAAAAGAGTGACAACACCAGCAGTTAAAAAAATATTCATATGAGATTTTTTCATACTTTTCTCCCTCTCTCAATATTCTTTAATAAACCGTTTCCTTCTAAAATATAGCATGATTCTGTATATAAATGTTCTCTTTTCATTCTTAAAATGTTTGGAAAAGATAAAAATAGAAAAAAAGAGGTAATTCTGTATGGTTTTGTGGGCTTTGTCTCAAAAGTATTCGACTTCTCCTAAGATTATTTTTCTAAGTTTTGGATGCTTCAGGAGGATTACTTGAATTTTGAGACAACGCCCTATCAAAGATATCAAGCATCTCCCTCGTATAGCAGAGGATCCCCGCCTGACATCGACGTCTCCGGGGTGATTCGAGGGTTCGTATTAAAGCACCGCATGTAAAAACACTCATTTTTCCACTCTAGAAAGCTATGTGTCTAAACGCGTTTATGAGAAAAGCTTAAACGCGTCTATATATTACTCCTCTATGATTGTAATATGCCATCGTGTCCTGTGTGTTCTAAGCCGTTCTCCACGGATTTTGCCCTCAGCGGTCATTTACGATTAAGCGCCGACCAAAGACACGCCGCCCACATAGGAAAACCACCATTAAAACGAAGATATAAAGAAACACAACAGAAGAACCAACAACGCAGACTAAAACAACTAACCGAAGAGAACAAAACACTGAAATCATTTATTACAAAGAAGAACAAGGACAGCCCCGAAAATAATGAGAAGGCCCATCACCAAGGAAGAGAACACGATGACGAAAACATCATCGTTTTAATCAAATATTTTCAAGAATTTCGGGAGGATTTCAATATATTCAGCAAAGAACTACGAGAACTAGAAGAAAATTTTATTAAGTTTAGTGAATTTATTAAAGAAAAGATAGATCAAAAGGAATTACTCAGACCAACCGAAACAGCTGAAAAACCATCTGTTCATTCAATACCTACAAAAATATCTGAAAAAAGCTTTAATGAAACGATTGAGCTTTCTCAGGACCTAGAGAACGAACCTCCTGATATTTTAGATCATATCTATAATCATGGACCTAAAATCATTGGAATAGGTAAAACAGTGATACTTGAAGCATCCAATTTAGACAGGACGATTAAGAACGGGCAGAAAACAGGCGTATATTCATATACTCGGCCGCCTGGTAAAGCAGATGAAAGAACAGGGAAGAATAAGACTAACATTATGGAGACAGGTTTACCTATGGAACCCTTTCCAGGTTTAAAACCTCTCTCAAATGTGCCTGTTCAAAATAAAGAATCAGATAAAGAACCTCACAGAAATTCAAATTCAGATCCTTT
>DATLAF010000235.1:0-2194 GCA_035527635.1 Thermoplasmatota archaeon
TTTCCAATTTCACATCTCTCCAGTATACGATAAACTTTATTCACACTACTCACACCCTCAATCCTATTTTCCCTGAGCTTGTTAGTGATAGTTACATCCAGTAAATAACTCAGAATGCAAATTGTATAATGTGCGCGGACATGTTCATCAGTATAAACAAACGTCGGCTGGAACTTCAGGAAAGATTTCACTTCGCGGAATCCCTCCTCCACCCTATTTTTATCCCTATATGCCTTGATAATTTCCCTCGGATCGAGTCTATACTCCTCCGGTTCAGTAGTTTCACAAATGTTCGTAACCAACATCCAAACACCATCGGTCAGCATTGCCTTTTTAATCGCGTCTGATTTTTTCTCGTAAACAACATCAAATGTATTAACCTCAGAACCCCCATTTCCAGTCAAAACAACAGGCTCAAGGCGATAAGATAAAAACTGATTCACCTTAAACTTATTCAAAATAGCGTCAATCTTTTTTTCAGTCGGTTTTACCTGTCTACTCTTTTTAGCCACCAAGAGAGATTGTTTTTCTTGCTTCAGTTCCTCTATCGCTTTTTTCAGGAACATTTCTCTGGCTTTACGATTTATTTTAAGCAGGTCTGGGTTAAACACCAGTATGTGCCGTCTGTTACTGCTATCTACCCTTAGATCTTCGTAGTATGTGTTATCATCGTATTTGGTTAAACCAATCGAAAGAATCTTTTTTTCTGTGGTTTCTTCTGAAAAATTCCTAAATCTCTCCGAATTAATTCCTTCGACTCCAGATAACTGATTTTTATCCAGAGCAGTGATGTACAGGTATTTTTTCTTGTTTTCCAGATGTGCCAGGTTATCGTCTGAGACCATTCCACGATCAAATACCAGGGTGATTTTTTCAAATCCAAACTTTTGTGCCCACTTATCAGCGTTTCCCGTAAGCGTTTTGACATCGGCAGTGTAATCTTCAAGAATATCCCATGAAAAAGGTTCACCTTTTGAGTTGACAAGGAGTGAAAGAATAACCCTTTTATTTTTGAATCCATGTGATTTGGTTCTACCTGGACTTGCAAGCTCACATTTTGTGCCCTCAAAATGGGAATCGGAAAGATCATAGAAGACCATCCGCATGCTCGCATCATCTCGTTCTTTGAGTGTCTCGTAAAGCCATTGCTCGATTTTTTCTTTTTGCTGTTCAATTAATGTGAGTTCACGGTATATTCTTGATTCGTTGAAATGCATTCCATCGATTCCAATAATTCGATCGCAGGCGGTTGTTTTGAACCAGTCAACGGCATTGAGATAACTCCCGGGATCCAAACAGCGATAGAATGTGAGAATCTTTGCAATGTCACCTGTTGATATGTCTTTTTTTCGGTTTTTACTTGTTTCTTCTGGCAATGGAAAGAGTTCTGAGAGGCCCCATTCATTGTCCCATAAATGATTCAAAAAAGCTATGCCAAGGTAGTGCCAATGATCTTCGAAAATCAGGTCATCAATGGTTGTGACTATTGTGTCTGCGGATATATTTATTTTCAGTATGTTACGTATTTGTTGTGCTTTTTCTGGAGTGAGTGCTCCGAGATAGGAGATTATTCTTTTTTTGCTTTTGCCGTCTTCTCGATATGATTCTGCAATTGAGTAGTAATTGTAGATCTCATCTTTCTTTTTTCGGGGGTGTTGTTGTAGATACATGGTCTGTTCTGCTTAATTTATATTAAGCGCATGCTATATAAGGCTTGTTATAAAAAGTCTGTTCTACAAATAAAAATTTAGAGACAGTATTTTTAAGGCGAAAAACAATAGGGCATGACGTTATTGAAAGTTATTTATGCATTAGAAAGTGTGAATTTTGGTGTGATACTGGAGAACATGGGTTAAAAACCAACCTCTTACCATCTGTATCTTTGACATGTTTTTCATTCATCCAGTTACAAAGATTTTCAATTCTCATACGTTGTGCATCATTTCTGATGGTCGCAAGTTCCACAGTTTTAGTTGAAGAATCCATTGTTATCTTCCCTGGAAATCTGTAAAGAATTTTCTTCGCACGATTCACTTTCATAGGTTGACCATCAGAGGAGATCAATTTTGTCAATTCGGAGTTAGCATTGGCGACCGCCTCTTTAACAGCAATATTGAAAGTAGTAGACGCAGTATTCAACTGGAAGAATTCGGCATCAAGGTCAATGTTTTTCAGTTCCTCTCCCATCTTTTCT
>DATLAF010000236.1:0-3670 GCA_035527635.1 Thermoplasmatota archaeon
AAGATTTTAAGTATACAACCTGTTTTCTTAATTGCTGGTGTGACTATGAAAACCATCATGATCGTTGACGAGGAAACAGATCTTCTCAAACAAGTCAAAGCTATTTTAGAAAAGGAAGACGTTGAAGTTATCACAGCTAGCAACAGCAGAGAAGCACTTGACCGACTCAAAGAGGATAACGAAGAAACCTTTGATTTGATTCTGGTAAACACCAGAATGCCGGGTAGTACGGAAACAACCGCACTTTTCTCCATGAAACCAATCCTAAAAAAACAACCGAGCGGTATTGAAAATTTTTTACAAAAACCATTCACCAAAGACGAATTAGTTGAATTTGCAAAAGAAAAGATAAACCTCCGCTGATTTTTTGAAAGAAAAAACCATGATATCTTCTTGTCCGATTAGAGCGTTATTTCAGGGTTTTTACCCATTCATACACCGGTGTGACAAGTTCCTTAATACGATTTTTTTCACTATTCATCGGTGAAGGTTTCCAGAAATCCGCAGCCTCAAAATGAAAATCAGTTACAGCCCCGATACGTTGGTCTTTTGGTTTGAACACTATTTTCAGCGGCATCCCGAATTCAACATCCCAGGGGTCTACCCCGTGGAGTTCATTTGCCATCGCAACTTTACTGGGACCAATATTTGCGTACACAAGGATGATAGGGAGTCGTTTCAGTGAGGATCGTCCGCTCCATCCCGCAATCGTCCAGGTGTGAACCTTTGCAGTTAGCGGCATTTCTATCCACTCAGTTCTCTCTAAATTACACTTGAGATTCCAACAATGGGTACGAACAGGAACCCAGGAATCACCACATTTTGGACAATGGGTCCCCATGATTTTCCCGTCGAGTAACCCGATAAAGAATTTACTGTTCCATCCATGGCGAATCGTGTAGAGTTGATCATAATGAAGAAACTGGTTCATAGCAGTTCGATCCTCTGAGATCTCATGGCCGACAAATGTAAGACCTGTTTCTTTGACACCTTGTGGGCGGTAATCTTTTTTCTCTGTGAATTTCGGCAGATCTGCAAACTTCCCTTTTTTCTTTTTTAAGGTAACTGCTTCCATCATGTTCTACTGCCTCCTCAGGATAAAATTAGAAATACTCGTCCCTGTCCCCGCATGGCTATTCACAATACCACATTCTGGGTCAGACACCTCGGTTTTTTTACTGAGATGTTTCTTTGGGATCATTCCAGCGAGCTGATAATAACATTCAATGGTACTCATCAGGCCGGTAGCACCAACAGGATGGCCGTACCCTAGCAGGCCACCTCCCGGATTCATCGGGATGTCACCATTTAGACTAGTGCGCTGGTCACGGAGGAACTTCGCTATAGTATTTTCATCAGCAAGTCCTAATGCTTTGTAGATTTGTGCCTCTGAGGTAGAAAAAGCGTCATGGATTTCACCAAAATCAATATCTTTAAGGGGATCAGTGATACCTGCCATTTTATAGGCTTGCTCAGCCGAGTTCCGACACGCCGCAAACTCAGTCATCCCTGGGTACCCAGGCTCGTACCGTTCGCTCCACCCAGGATTATTGAGACGATCACCTGCCCGGATCGTACAACTGGACAACCCCATGCCGTCAATGGTGACATAGTGATCAGGGTTGACTTTCTTTGCATACTCTTCAGAGCAAACCAGGAGAAAGGCAACACCCCTGCTCATCAGACAGCAATCCAATTTCTTAATAGGATACGAAATAAGACGAGAGTTCATTACATCCTCAATCGTAATGAATTTGTGGTCGTTGCGATACCATTGTGCCTTTGGGTTATCCATCGCATTGTTCTTGTTTTTCACCGCGATGGTTGCAACATCCTCCTCGGTTATCTTGTTTTCTTTCATCCATTTGTTCGCCATTGCTGCATAGTAAATCGGGTAAATGCCCCCGACCATGAGTTCGTATCTGATATCAGAGGCCATCGCGATGAACTCGCTGCCTTGTGATTGTGAGACAGAATCCATCGTCTCCCATCCGACGATACCGACGACATCATGATGGCCAGACATGACAGCAAGTGCAGCTGCATAAAGCGCTGAGCCACCAGTGTTACCCCCATTTTCGACTCGGTAATGGGGAAGACCAACAAGTCCAAGATGATCATGAATGATCCACTCTGGTGAGAGTTGATGACTAAAATGCACAGAGAAATGGGAATAAATCATCAGGTCTAGGTCGCGTAGTGAGAACCCAGGGACATCCTGTTGCGTTTCTTTGACACATTCAGCTGCGCCACCTTCGATACTTTCAAAACCAGTTGGACCGTAGTCAAATGGTGTCGTTGCTCCTCCAATAATACATACTTTCCGTGACATTATTCTATTCCCCTGAAGGACTTCTAACCTCAATAGGCCCCCAGTCCTCTGCGGGGGGTAATCGTTTAAGGATTAAAAAAGATTGTTATTTTTTCAACAAAACTTTCTTACAAAAAGAACAGAAAAATGCTAGAGGTAACTTTTATTAAATGAATGAGTTCGACACATCCATTTATCACGTCGATGGTTCTTCAATGATATTTCTCGTATCAACTCACCCCTGGTATAACAAAGGGTTCTTGCGCTGGTCGCCAGTCAAAATTAATTAACGGAATCTTTCTATGTATCAACATACCACCGAATTGTCCAGGGATAACCTTTGGTAAGATATGAGACTGATTCCAGTAATTCTGGCGCCACACTGAAAAAAAAGAACTTGTAAAAAAGGCTTGTTGCTGATTTTGAAGGAAGTTGTTCTCTTGAACAACGGTACTCAATGTAAAAATAAGGTTAATTCCTAATGAATTATTAGTGATACTGTTTCTTGTTATATAATTTTTAAAAATTGTCGCTTGAATCTCAATACCAGACCCTTCACCATTACCATCGATTCTATTCTCGGTTATCGTAACATTTCCTATGATAACGTTTACAATACCATAAGAACAATCAAGAATGGTATTATTGGATACAATGAGTGATTCGGATTCGGTAACCAGTATGCCGTAATAACATGATTTCACAGTATTCTCGGAAATGTGACAAGACCAACAACCACGAATCATTATACCAATGATGTTCGTCTCGTTATATTTCTGAATAGTAAATCCCATAAATTCTACGCTGGATTCTTTAATTTCAATAATCTCAGAATTATTTCCCCCCATAATAATCGTTGTATCTCTATCTTGACCAGTTACAACAATGGACTTGTTAATCACAACGTTTTCATTATACCATCCACTATACACAAAGACGGTGTCTCCTTCATCGGCATTATCAATAGCATCCTGAATCTTCGTATAGTTCTCAGATCCGCTCCCACCCACATATAACCAATTTCCTCTTGATGTCAGCTGAGATGATTTCTCTATGTTTTGTGCTGTTGTTGGTATGATACAGGAACCAATGAATAAGAAAATAATTCCAACAGCGAAACCTTTCTTTACATAAAGATTCATCTTCATTTTAATTTCCCTAGCTATATATATTTATAATCACGTTCAAGTATAAAAATAGGATAGGTCGTTAAAAAAGAAATGAAATAGGGGCTCCACCCCTATAACCCCGTTCCGCCTTCGTTCCTCAGCAAGCCCTTCAGTCTTGCCGTATCTCACTCGGCGGCGAACCCCGGCAGCTTTTGTTGGCGATCATCAACAACTGTTATACCATGTCGCT
>DATLAF010000237.1:0-10375 GCA_035527635.1 Thermoplasmatota archaeon
CGATTGCCCGGAGCATTTCTTCCGGTAGCGAGACATCTCGTAATGTGACGGCTGATATCTTAATTCCCCAGGGGTCAGTACCGGTGTCTAAGATGGATTGAAGATTTTTGTTCAGTTCTTCTCGTTGCGATAAGAGTTCATCAAGGTTTTTTTGACCAAGGATATCTCTGAGTGTTGTCTGTGCAAGTAAACTGGTCGCCTGGTCATAGCGCTGCACTTCAACAATTGCTTTTTGTGGATCGGTGATTCTGAAATAGATCACCGCGTCAACATCTACTGTCACGTTATCACGTGTGATGATTCGTTGTTTTGGCACATCGATGACTCGTGTCCTCAAATCCATTCGAATGGTTTTATCTATGATAGGGATAATGAAAACAAGACCCGGGCCTTTGATGCCAAACAATCTTCCTAACCGAAAGATAACAATTCGTTGGTACTCCGGCATGATCTTTATCGCTGATGCAAGAACTGCTATCAGAAAAATTACGACAACAAACAAAACGATAAACATGGTGTTGACATCTACCATATTTTTTACCTCCAGTGCCAAAAAACACTCTGCTGTTTTTAAGTTTTTCTATGATGCTGCTCTTTGAAACATTATTTTTAAAAACATATCCTCAGAAACACAGGTTTAGGACAAGCATTGACACGGTTTTAACTCACGTTTAAATAAAAATTCGATCATTCGATTTTGGTCGGTAGGGACAAATTATCCTATGTCTATCACATTCATTTTCAGTACGAAAAGATTCATTACAACCTGGATTCCCACAGGCAAAGGGGCGCTCATTGAGCCATCGCGCCTGAATGAGAGAACCTTTTTTCATATCCTTTTCCTCGTCTTAAGATTATTTTAAAACATTTGCTTCTTTAAAAACATATCCTGAGAAACGGATAACAAGTGTTCAATATCATCTAAATTTAGTGATAAAAATAACTATGTTTGAAAATTAACACGGTTTTAAGACACAATGGTTTTTTGTGCTAATCAAATGACAAAAAAAGAAAAGAAAATGATTAGGTATAAGTTCCCCAGAAGTAAAGAGCTGGTCCTACAGGTGCCATACACCGTCCGACAAAAGTCCATTTGTGAACCTCAAGAATCCAACAATGGGAATCGTTCGATTTACAGCATCAATCGTTATTCTTCCTAATATAAAAATTCTCTGGAACACCCCTCTCATAGATCCCGATTTACTCGTATTCTGAAAGGATATTGCCCATTCACCATTGAATCGACCGCCACGATTCCGAAGCTCATAGGTTCCTGAAATATTTCCGACCGTCTGATTTCCGTGAATCCTCGGTCCAATGCTGCCTTCAAAAGAACCAGGGAGATGTGTTGTCGCTACTTGCATCTGGCTGGTATTTCCTCCACCTATCCGAATCATATTGATGTCCTGGTTTTGTTTCATTGGTTGGGATGATGTCAATCTCACAAATCGGAAGCTGGGGAGATACTCTCCAGGTTTACGAGCTAACATCAAAAAAATTCCAATCGGAATATCGGAAAAGGAGTAGTAACCATCTGCATTTGTAGGTAGGCTCTTCTCAAGGGCAAACGTGATACCCCCGACGAGTTTTCCACCAACAAGAACAACCTGGGCTCCTTCTACGGGCACTGGACCTGTACCGTCGAGCGGAAGACCATAGACGGTTCCGCTAATAGAAATAGAGCTAGTAGTCATAGGTTTCGTAGTAATTGAACTAGATACAACTGTAGTTCCAATAAATAAAAAAATTATTCCACAAACCAAGCCTTTCTTCAACCAACTTTTTCGCATGATCTTTCTACTCCCCAATAATGGATGTTCTTATTATTTGTTATCCCATGGATTCATATTTAAATGTTTGGAAAAGATAAAATTCATTACAAAATCAATTGTACCTATTCCTTTTAATTTTAATTTATAGAGCCCCAGTAGGGATTGAAAGATCAATTCATGTCTAAATAATTTTTATTCATGTGGTAAATATTGCTATGCTAAAAAATGGCAGGGCCCGAACCGGGATTTGAACCCGGCACAGAGGATCCACAGTCCCATATGTTACCAGGCTACACTATTCGGGCCATATTGATGATGGGGCAATGTCTCAGGATGTATTCAACATTTCCTTACAATACTTTAGTGTTTTTCTTAGTACTGTCAGCCCCAAAATCTGAAATCTTTATATAATAGTATCGGAGAAAGAATTGTCAGAATCCACATCTTTTTTTTTAGAAGGAAGTAAAATCTATTTTATATCTTTTAACAAAGTGGCGAGTTTTTCGAGAGCTTTGGCTCGATGAGAAAATTGATTCTTTTCATCAACCGTCATTTCCCCGAAGGTTTTATCTGCACCATCAGGGATAAAAATCGGATCGTAACCAAAACCATGTGTCCCTTGTTTTTTCGTCGAAATGGTTCCTTTACATTCCCCCGTGATAATCATCGGTTTTTTGCCTGGTTCGCTATAGGCATACACCGATCGAAACACTGCTTTTCTGTTTTCTTTCTTTTCAAGTAATCGAAGGATTCCGTCTAAACCGATAGTAAAGAAAACAAATTTTGAATAAACCCCTGGGAATCCATTGACTGCATCAATGAATAATCCTGCATCTTCAAGCATGAACGGAAATTCGAACCTTTCTTGTACATACGTAGCTCCCCATGCAGCGACCTCTTCAAGAGAATCCGCTTGCAACTCAGGGTATCCGAGGTTTTTTTGGACAACTGAAAAACCAAGTGGTTGAAGTTTTTCTGCTGCCTCCTGCACTTTTCCTTTATTACTGGTGATAAAAAAGAGCTCGTTCATCGATATCTACCTCGCCGGACAATATCCTCTATTTTCTTAACTACCGCAGATGCGTCCCCCTGGAACCGTTTTGTATACCCCTCAAGAACATACTGAAAACAATAAGAATATTTAGAATGCGTCGACTCAAACGCCTCCATTAATACATGCAAATCAACACCTTTTGCCTCCATTTCACTGTTCTTACACCCAAGTCCGAAATCAATGAAATAAATGCGATCCTGTAAGAGAATCATGTTAGATGTGGTAATATCTCCATGGATAATATCATGATTATGAAGACGCGCAATGCTCTCGCCTATCTTTTGACAGAGTTGTTTTCGTTGTGGTTCCTCTAACAAATTCAGGATATCCTTAACACGGTCACCAGCGAGGTATTCCATGGTGATGATGCCTTGGAAAAGATCAACATCGTAGATGAGGGGAACCGAAACACTATACGTACGGGATTCAGCCAGTAGCTTTGCTTCCTCTCTTGTTCGTGATGCAATCAACTGTGTATCGATTTCTTTGATCCGATAGGCTTTTTTGATACGACGTTTCTGAACAACAGTTCGTCCCATATAGGATGATAAGCGGATTTCTGCTTCAGCACCCTGGTAAAGGATTTTTTTAGGCACGCCAGGTCACCTCCACCATATCGGTTCGGAACCGTTGGTTAATGATACTGTCCTCAATGCGCATCCGCAGTCCACTGTGATACATAAGAAGACCAAGCCATGCGATCATTGCGCCATTATCGATGCAGACGTCTCTTGATGGAACAAAAAATTTTGCTCCACGGTCTCTAGCCATGGTTTGAACCATGTCTCGTAGACGTTTGTTAGATGCAACCCCTCCCCCGAGAAGCACCTCTTGTTTTTCGGTATGTGCCATCGCCCGCTCTGTAACCTCGGTAAGCATCGCAAAGGTCGTCTCTTGCATCGAATAGCAGACATCCTCTACCCGCATCCCTTTTTGCATATAGGTCTCCGCAGCAGTGAGAAGACCAGAAAACGCGATATCCATTCCTTTAATAGAATACGGCAACGGAACATAGGTCGTGCCTTTTTGTGCGAGTTCCTCAATTTTTGGTCCGCAGGGAAACTCAAGACCAAGAGCTCTACCGAATTTATCAAGACAATTGCCGATCCCGATATCAAGGGTTTCACCAAAGACACGGTATTTACCCTCAGCAAAGGCGATCACCTGGGTATTCGCACCAGAAACATACAACAACACAGGGTCAGTACATCCTTCTACCGTACCTCGCCCTATCTCCAGATGGGCAACACAATGGTTCACTCCCATAAGAGGTTTTTCCAAGCTTAACGCAAGGGCACGGGCCGCGGTCGCCGCGGTTCGGAGACAGGGGCCAAGACCAGGCCCCTGGGAAAACGAGATTAAATCAATGTCAGTAAAATTCACACCAGCGACTTGAACGGATTCATAGATAAGGTCTGCGATGTGGGCCGCATGATGGTTCGCTGCCTCTCGAGGGTGGATCCCACCTTTCTCAGGTTGATACGTCTTGATGCGATTGGAAAGAATGCGACATTTCCCTTTAACATCTTTAATGACGCCAACGCCGATGGAATGTGCAGTGCCTTCAATTCCTAGACAAATCATCATCAGCTGGTAATAAGAGTACTATAAAATAGGTTTGGTTCAGGGGAATTAATCATTTATTCTTCAACGACGACTTCTTCTTCATACAAGTAGATATAACCGGTTTTAATTAATACGATGACAACGCCGATGACGCCAAAGACGATGCTTAAAATAATAAGAATAAGTACCCAAGGGATCTCAGCGAAGATATCGCTTTGTGGCAGTATCTGCTCGGTATGGGGCTGTATTTGACCGATTGCAGGCACATAGAGATACTCCGATCGTCCATCGCTATCATCATCAATTAAAAACACACCACCACCGTTCCAATGGATATCATTCGAAGCTCCTGTGGAGGGATTAAAGAGTGTTCCGTTATACAGTGATGTATAAATGATTTGATAGGGGATATCGTTTAGAACAACAAGGTCCATGGAAGCTTCTGTATTGTTCTCTGACGTATTTTGCATGATCACCTGAACAGGTGCAGACCATTCTGATTCAAGGCCATATTGGTTTCGTGCTTGAGTTCGCAGAATATATGATCCTGGTTTTTCCCAGGTGAACAAAAAATAAGCACTTGAGTCTGAGGGGACATAGGCTGTCCATTCTGATATCGCATAACTACCGAAACTAAATCGATAACATACAGGAAAATTTTGAGGATCGGTCGTCAAGGCCGAGTAGGTGTATTCGTTGCCAACGATACCTTTGATTTTACCAGTGTTAAGAAAAGGTGTGTTTGGAAAATTTTGACTTGAATACTCATTAATATCAACAATCATCGCCTCCGACCAAATACCATAGGGGACTGTGTCGCTTTTGTATTTCACATGTACTTGATAGGTTCCTGATAAATTCCAGTGATGTATTTGACTAATGGATGTTTGATTATCTTCAAGTTGTAACCATGAACTTAATGTTCCATCACCCCAGTCAAACATCCAGGATGAATCTGGGTTCATGGTCACGATCACGTAGTCATAATCAATTCCAACATACCCAAATGTCGTCCCATTAGGTATGGACGGAATGTACATAGGGGTCTTTGAAAAAACACTTGGTGACAGACTAAGAATGATCGTAATCATCAGAGGAACAATAAGGAAACCAACAACCTTCTTAGAGGAGAACCACGTAGTGTTCTTCCTAACTCTATACTTGTTAGTTGTTGTGTGTCTATGCATCCCTTAAACCATCAAAAAAATCATGTTTTATGTATATATACTTTGTTGGCAGGTGGCTGCATGGTTCTTTATTTTTGAATCCCGATATCGACGGTAAGTTCATCAATTGTCCATTGTTTGACTAGGGACCCTGTTGGTGTCTTAACAAAGGAGACAGTTTTTGATCGTGTTTCTTCTTGGATATGGGCTGTCCACTCTTGAAGAACTTTTCTTTTTTCCATGTCCACAGCGATTTCGGTTCGTATGCGATCCTCCACATCCAAGTTCATTTCCTTTCGCATGGATTGGATCCTTCTGATCAGCTCTCGTGCTAACCCCTCTGCTTCTAACGCAGGGGTCACCATGGTGTCTAAAAACAGGGTGATATCTTGAATGGTTGCTTTGGCAAAATGTTCCTTTTCATGTTCCACGACCTCAAAGTCATCAGTGGTTAATCGTATCTTTTCAGGTCCAACCAGAAGCATTATCTCTTTATTCTTCTCAAGCTGTTGATAGAGAAGATGCCTATCTATTGTTTCAAGGGCCTGGGCGATATTTTTTGCTTTCTCCTTGTATTTTGGACCTAAATGTGAGTATTTTGGTTTGACGGTTTTTGTCATAAACGCTGTAGTATCCCGTGCATATCCAATGGTTTTCACATTAAGCTCTTCTTTTATCAGTTCAAGTAATGGTTTTGTTACTTTTTCGATTTCCTTTGAGCAGACGATCGATGCAGAAGGTAATGGTTGTCTTCCTTTGATGTTAATCCTGGAGCGAAGTCCTCGGCCGGACTCGACAAGAGCGCGGATCTGCTCCATGCCTTTCTCCAGATCCTCATCTATTACCTTTGTATCGACTCTTAGATAATCGCAGAGATGGACGCTTTCTGGCATCTCAGGTGTTCGTAAGTTCTGATATATCTCTTCGGTGATAAAAGGGATGAATGGAGCTAGGATCTGAGATAATCCAACGAAGATCTCATACATGGTAAAATACCCGGAGAGTTTGTCATTTGTTTTCTCTTCAACCCAGAGTCTTTTCCGGGAGCGTCTCAGATACCAGTTGCTGAAATCATCGATGACGAAGCCTTCAATTGCCCTAGCAGCCTTATGGGTTTCAAAATCCTTCATATACCCTCTGACATCTCGTATGAGTTTGTTGAACCGACTGTACACCCATTGATCAAGAAGTCCTCGTTTTGATAAAGCGATGCGGTCTTTCGTTGGGTCAAAGGTATCAAGCACGGCGTAGGTTGTGAAAAAATTATACGAATTCCAAAACGTGAGTAAGAATTTCCCTAGTGTATCTTTTACTGCTTCTTCGTAGAAACGAGTGGACATCCATGGTGCATTTGCAGAGATAAGGTACCATCGTAACGCATCTGCACCCTCATGGTCCAGGATAATGGTTGGGTCCACGTAGTTCTTTTTGCTTTTGCTCATTTTTTGGTTATCTTTATCAAGAACCAACCCGAGGGTCAGAACAGTTTTATACGGGTTTTTATCAAATAAAAACGTTGAAATCGCAAGCAGTGAATAGAACCAGCCTCTGGTCTGATCTAATGCTTCGCTGATGAAATCTATCGGGAAATTTTCTTTGAAGAGTTCTGTATTTTCAAAAGGATAATGCCATTGGGCAAAAAATGATGAACCAGAGTCATACCAGCAGTCGATGACTTCTTTTTCCCGTATCATCGTTTTATTGCATTTCGGGCAATGAACAATAAGCTCATCGACAAATGGTTTATGGAGATCGTAGTTCTCAGGGAAGGATTCGCTGAGGTCACGGAGTTCTTGTACACTACCAACACAAAGGACATGGTTGCATTTTTTATTGGTACAGGTCCAAATCGGCAGAGGCGTTCCCCAATAGCGATCCCGTGACAGCGCCCAGTCTTTTACTACCCTGATGAAATCACCAAATCGTCCTTGTTGCAGATGAGGCGGGTACCAGGCGATTTGATTGTTGTTTTTCACCAAGGATTCTTGGATTTTTGACATTGCTATAAACCAGGATTCCATGGCATAATACAAGAGTGGTGAATCGCATCGCCAGCAGAAGGGGTACTCATGGGAATGTTTCTTGGTGCCTGCAAGTAAGCCGCGTTCCTCAAGATATTGTATGATGCTGGGGTCTGCGTCTTTAACGAATTGCCCCCGCCACAGCGTGACCTCCTCAGGGAAGGTCCCATCGAGTTTTACGAGTTGAACGACAGGGAGGTCATAGGCGCGACCAATGTTGTAATCATCTTCACCAAAGGCAGGAGCGATATGAACGATGCCGGTACCATCCTCCATCGTAACAAAATCAGCCAGAACAACATACCATGCTTTCTTCTCTGGAGCGGCATAGGAAAAAAGAGGCTCATATTCCTTATGTTCCAGATCTTTACCCATGAACCGGTCAAGCATCTCATATTCCTGACCTTTCAGCAGGGTTGCTGCTCGTTGTTCTGCAAAGATGAGTATTTCTCCTTTCAATCGTATTTTAATATAGGGTTCCTTTGGGTGAACCGCAAGTGCGACATTGGAAATTAACGTCCAGGGGGTCGTCGTCCACGCAAGGAAGTATCCTTCGTCATTTTTCAATTTGAATTTCACAAAAATGGAGGGGTCCTCGATGACTTTATACCCCTGGGATAGCTCATGGGTTGAGAGTGCGGTACCACAACGAGGGCAATAGGGGACGACCTTATGCCCGCGGTACAATAACTTTTTTTTCCAAGCCTGTTGCAACGACCACCAGACCGATTCGATGTATTCGTTTTTCAAGGTGATGTACGGATTGTCCATATCAAGCCAGAAAGCGATACGCTGGGTCATTTCCACCCAGGCATGTTCATACCGGAAAACGCTTTTCTTACATTCTTCGTTAAATCGTGAAACACCATATGTTTCTATGGCTTGTTTATTCTCAAGACCCAGTTTTTTTTCCACCTCTATCTCAACGGGCAGGCCATGCGTGTCCCACCCTGCTTTTCGCAGAATATAATGGCCATTCATTGTCTCATATCGAAGAATCAGGTCTTTCATTACTCTCGTAAGGACATGACCTGGGTGAGGGAGTCCATTTGCTGTTGGTGGACCTTCTAAAAACACGTACGGCTTACATCCTTTTCGTTGTTCAATCGATTTTTTAAAAATAGTGTTTTTTCGCCAGAATGTTTGTATACGCTCTTCGACTTCCTTTGGGTTGTATTTCTGTTGAGGGGATTGAATCATCTCTATGCACCAAACATGGTTATGATAGGTTAAAGTTGTCAGGTAATGGCACAACGTTATTAAAACCGTTTCCCTTCGAAGATTCCCCTAGTAATTTCTTGGCTCTTTTGATTTCATTATCTCTCGTAAAAGAGAGGTTGCGTAACATCCTTTTTGAAGTTCGAATCGCAACATAAGAGCCTGATGTTCTTTGGTGAGTTCATCGAGTAAAACTGTTGATTCAAGACTAGGGAGTAACGCAAGCAAAGGCCGTCGAGTTCCGGAAGAAGAGAGAAACGGAATCTCAGGGATAATAAAATCCCGTGGGTCTATTTTTTGTCCGTCAATAACCGCGTGTTCGATCTCACCCATTTCACCATTTGCAAACACGGTATCATTTCCAACGAGAAGGCCGGTTACGACCGCCTTTTTTTTGGAAATTTGTACATTGACTTTATCGATGTTTGTCTCTGTGACAGGGATGATTTCAGTGCTGATACTGTTCTTTCTTACGGGGAAAATGATATCGCCGACTATCGCTTGATGAATCGGTATTTTCCGCCGGATTCGTTCACTCAGTATTTTATTAAATAAAAACGACTCGTACGCATTCACAAACATCAGAAGAAGGTTCTTGGGCAGTTCCTTGAATGCACCAATGAAATCAGTAGGGTTCTGGATGAGTTTATTTAGCATCGCTTTTTCAAAGTTCAATGCATCAGGATAGGAATGAAATGCTTTTGAGTAATTTCGTGTTTTTTCAAGCTCCTCCCGTAACTTATAGGTCTCCTCATGCTCGCTAGCCATGGGATAGGCGATATACGTCATTGCTGCTTTTTCAAAATCTCCTTGGATGATGAGGTGTCCAACTCGATGGGTGATTGGTCGAATAATTCCAAACCGCTGGATCCCATAATAATTTGGAAACCCACCCCATCTTTGAAAAGGAGACAGCAGGGCATTGATTTGTTCTGTGGTAACTGTTTCTTGTAGATTGCGTATAATTATTTCAAAGGAGTTTCCCTGTAAATCCCCAATGCGCACCGGAACATTTGATTGATAGATATGTTCAATGGAAACGTCTTTGATAGACAAATCGGAGAGCTGCACGGGGGAAACATGGTCAAAAGACATAAGCTGTGTCGTCCAGGCTCGTTTATCTTTTGTTCCCGCAAAGCTGATTCGTCTTTGTGAGACATGTAAACGATTCGCTATTTCATGAACAAGCGTATGGTTCTCCCAATTTCTGCAGGAGACCTCCGCGATCGTAAAATTACCCTTTTCTTTTTCTGGTGGAAATAAGAATAATTCAGTGACATGGAAATCATCAATACGAACACGAAGTTTTCCCCCAATGCCAGGTGTGTTTGTGCAGTACGTGTCAATACCAATCTCGTGTTCAAAATCAGGGGTTTTCATCAACGTGCTGCTCTGTTATTTCTCAAAATTCTTACCGAATTGTTTAATCTCATCCTCAAGGTATTTCACTGCTTTTTTCAGGATGTCCTCTGGAGATCCTTTTTTTACACGGATGAATAAACGTTTTTTAGGTGCAAGGGGGTTATCTGCCATACAAGCAGCATATTCGACATCATCATTCTGTAGTAAGATATGAGT
>DATLAF010000238.1:0-6349 GCA_035527635.1 Thermoplasmatota archaeon
CGATAACTTTCCGTATCTTTTTTATTAAGGACCTTCTCCCAGGTCTCAAAATCAGCCGCTATCCAATCCTTCACCGTCTTCAACACTGGAATTTCCTGTACCAACTCATCTTTATGTCTCTCCCGCACCAGGTCCTGTAAACCCTTCGTCATCCCCCGTATACCAATACTACGCTGATGATCAGTACAAAGAGCCTTATGATATCTATTCATAGAATAGAAAAACTCTTGCGCAGAAATCGTCTTTTTACATTCACTACAATAATATCCCATATACTCCGCCGGAAACCTGCAGTCTCATAACACTATCTTTCTTTAAAAACATATTCGTAGAACCTGCCTTTTCATAGCAACATCATCCAATTGATTCGTACGCATGGTCTCCTCAGAGAGTGACGCATAAGTATTTAAGAGCCACAACACCTCTCTTCACGGGTAAGAGGAAAGAATAAGAATTTCGACTAGGTTGTTTTTCGGCAACAAATCCTGTGGTGTTTTTATTTTTTTTTAGCTTGCATGCTTCAGACAGGGACTGTTTGAGGAGGTGTTAGATATATGGCGACTGATGAATATCGAAAGAACCAGAAACTTCGCAAGAATAAACTCCAACGAAAAAACGAGAAAGACTAAAAACAAGACTTTCTTTTTTCCTTTTTTCTTAATTTTTTTCATAGTTCTTTGACGGAGTTCGCTCTATCCTTTCTTCAAAAACATATCCTTGGAAACAGAAACAGTAACCTAGTATTGAACTGAAGGTGTCGCTTTCAATTCTACCACACAAATTAATATAAACGAACAATAAATGTATGATACTAAAGAGAGATGGTACGGAAAAATGGTCTGCCCACTCTATGTTGATTTCACACGAGGGTGTATTAAAAAATTTCCTTCTTTTATCAAGTTTGTAACATTTAAAACCTGTGAGTCAGAACAATATGTTGATTGTCTGATGTATCAGGTATGCACGAGCAGCTTTAATTGCGAGTATCTAATTAGATGTTCAAACCAATACAACGAAAAAATCCCGAAATTCACAATGACTTTGCTGATGAACAAAGAAGCAGGTAAGGTCATAACCGATATTCAGAAGAAATATTGTTTATCACCAGAGATTTCGAAAACCTGTGCGAGATATTCACTCCTTTCCAAAGGGGAAATACCGCCAGTAAATCTAATGCCAAATGGTCAGAAAATAAGTCCATTAGATTTAATACTTAAAAGAAAATTGATCGCACCTCCGCCAGAGTAAAAACAGGGATCATGATTCCGTTGGTTCTTTCTTTAAGAACATATTTTTAGAAATGGGTACCAACTGTTCAATATCATCGAAAGGTACTGATAAAAATAAACGATGATGGAACAGCACCACGATTGCAAGACCGATGGTTTTTGTAAGAATCAAATGATAACAAAAGAAGAAGAGAAAAATCCTTTGAGAGAAGGTTCTGTTGTTCTATTGGAGTGTTATCTTTGAGAAGAATATCGTTGCCTGGATCGTCTTTGTCGCATTCACACCCTCGGAACAGGTCACATCAATCGTAATACTGGGCATCGGAAAGATGATTCCTAACCCGATACCTTTAGGTGCGCAAAGGACCGTCAAATTCCCTCCGACTGCAAGGGATGTAGATAAACCAGAGAATTGCTTTGGGTTGACAATGAAACCACCGGTTATGGATACGGTACAAGAAACGTTTGTCGCGGCTTTATCACCACCGTTGATGACAGTCACCTTCTCAACCCTTTTCCACCAGTGACGTCAATGGAAAACGCTGGCTCTGGGTCCCCTGGGGCGTGTTTGAAGATCCCACCGGTGAACTCATCGGTGTTAAAGGAACCAGCCCAACCGATTTTTCCATTCGTAAAACCAAGGCCTAACAGTGGTGTTCCCACCAAATCAGCATAGTCTGTCCAGGTATGACACCGCCATCAAGGCTAAAGGAAGCCCCTGAGGCACCAGACGCAGCTCCCGTGCTGATGTACATATTGACGGTCCCCGGTATATAGGTATATATAGGAGATCATAATTATAACATGGACCGGTAAAATCAACAGTCTGCCAGGTTGTTCCACCATCGGAGGTCTCTGATAACCATGCGGACCCTGCTTGGTTGATATCCATTGCAAGACCATGAGATGCGTCTTTGAAGGCTGGTTTCGTAAAAGAACGAAGGGCGGTCTGTGAAACAGTCCCGTGAAACCCTTTATCTATTGATTTGTACATACGTCCTAACGTGGTCCCGAACCAGATTGTATCACCAACAACACAATACGAACCAGCGACCCCATATTCACCCTGTAATGGAGCAGGGATATGTGCTTCCGGGACACGCGTCCAAGTCGTCCCGGCATCGGTGGTCGTGTAAATCTCGTAATATCCATCGGCGGGATCACCCATACACCAGCCGACATGTGCATCCCAGAAATACACACAATTTGGGAAAGAGCCGATGAGGTTAAAATTAGCGGATTCCTGCCGCGTCCAGGTATTTCCTCCATCTGAAGTGTAGAACAGACCCATGACCCCATTTTGATGTGCATACATCGGTGCCCAGGCTGTGTCCGCATCAAATGCATGAATCATTGCAAAGTAGAGGTTTTCTGCATCAGGGATAGTATAAGCGGTCCATGTCGTACCACCGTCGACGGTTTTTGTAAAATCTTGACAGGAGTAAAACGGATCGTCTCCATTAAATGCGGTCGCCCAAACGATACTTTCATTCACACAGGATATGGAATTAATGCCTCTGTTTTTATCTGAAAAGGCAGTAGCTTGCTCTATCCATTCTCCGCTTATAAAAAAAGTATTCATTTCCAGAGGTTTTTTAATGACCGGTGGCATCTGAGGTGGTATTGCTGATACGGGCATAACGAATATCATGCCAACAGCAACTCCAACGAACAAAAAAATAATGCCAACCACCAAACCTTTCCTGGTCAATAGATTTTCATCCATCGCTTTTTTCCCCCGTCCAATAATTTAATAACCATTCCTCCTTTAAAAACATATCTTACGAGACAGAATCATTCACACGGTTGTTGTAGTTGACCTGCTCTGTACATATGATCGAAGGTTTTATTGAACGACGATATGGTGAACCCATGGATTATTGAACTATAGTTGAAACAGGCAGCATCCGTATTTAGTCTTAGTACACACGTTTTTCCTTTGTCTTTTTCCTATGTTCCTTTCGTTCCTTCTTTGTCAACGGCTTAGATTTCTTCCCTGGCGCTATATCTTTTCCACCCTTGACTTTCCCCATAACACCTACCTCCTTTCTTCATATTCATAAAGATGGATAGAAAAATGGTGTTAAAATATGTACTGTTTGGAGTAGTGAATGGAGATTTTCAAAGGATAAAAAGATGTTACTTCCTTTTTTTCCTTTCTCCCTTCCTTTAAAAATCATAAATAACACCAACAACACCACCGACACCACGAACAAAACCAACAGAAACAAATCCTGTGAAACACCACACTTCAGCAACACCGTCCCCAGAAAGACATCCAACCCCATATGATTCACCATGATTTTTTCCCTAAAATCACTTCAACCGGTAACCCCCACATAGAAATCAACGCAGCGTCTTGCGTGACAAATCCTGCTTCATTTAATGCGTCTTGAGCAAAAATCGGTCTGCAGTCCAGCATCCTGGGGAACACCCCATGCAACCATTCATACATCTTCGACAGCACCGTCTCCTCTTTTTTAGATAAAGAGACGACACCAATGCGACCACCATTTTTTAGAACACGATAACACTCGGTCAACACCCTTGGAATCTCGGGAATATCAAAAAGCTCGAGCGTAAAACTCATAAAAACAGCATCAAAAAAACCATCCTGGAATGAAAGATGAACCGCATCTTCACAAACCAATTCAACACGGTCCAGCAACCCTGTTTCCATAAGTTTCGTCCGAGTCACCTCAAGCATCCCTTCCGAAATATCCACCCCGTACACCTTCCCTGAGGTCCCCACCAACCTCGCAAACTCCACAATGCTTTCACCGGTACCAACACCGACCTCCAGAACAACATCACCTTCCCTAACTGATACCTTTTGCAACCCCATCCGTATATACTTTCTTTCAAACGACCCCTCAGAAAAATCATAAAATCGACTAATACGAGTATAAAACATTCGCGCTTCCGCCTTCGACCTCGTCACTCGGGCGATACTTCCCACCATATGCATAACCTTAAATAAAAACAAAGGGAAAAACTCTTTAAAAAATTATGTGAAAAACAGCATGCATCAACGTATGAGCATCCACTCCACATCCCCTCTTTTCCAAATCAAACAGTCCTTTTTTTTCCATTTTTCTCTTCCGTTATACATTAAAAAGATACCAAATAAAACAACAGAAAGTACAAACAACCCCCAAGGCTATGTTCTTCTACGGTATATTGTACCGCAGATCAGAAAGCAGTCCTTCGTCCAAATCATGCTGGGCCTCATCTCCAAAGATATAGGTATAATACTCACTTAGATGCTTGAGATGGTACTGAAACCAAGCGGTGAAGTATCTCCTCGAGATGTTACGCTGCTCTTCGTAGGTGATGCCTGGTGGATTATCAATCCCGAATCGTTGACCGAACCTGGCGTAAAACTCGTCAATAAAACCGATATGGTTCCCACCAGTGATCGACAGATACTCCTTGACAGTACCATTTGAAAGATACTCGGAGTACATCTGCAGGACACTCGCAGGAGGAACCATACCATCGTTTGTCCCGACCTGCAGCTGGACCGGCACCGTGATATTTCGAGCAGCGGATAACACAGAAGGCATAGCTGCTGGAGCCAGGGCGACAGCAGCGTCAATATCCACACCTGGGGTTCCGGTGGCTTCAACGCATCCTCCACCGCCCATAGAAAGACCAATCGCACCGAACGTATCAATGTCAAGACAACCAAAGAAGGGTGAAAACCGCCGACTATTCTGAGTTTTTAACGCTTCGAACCCACCACGAAAACCATAAGCCCATTGCGTCGCATCCCCTGATATCTTATGAGGGGGCGTAAAACAAATCGTCACATACCCATAGGAGGTGAGATGACTCGGGATCCATTTGATGTTCCATTCAGACCCAGCAAACCCATTCGCGACAACCACCCCTGGATACGGAGCCGCAGTGGTATTGATCGGAGCCCGCCACCCATCCTGTGTCGCAGGATAGCGAATCGTCGCCCGATACAGGCCATACGGAGGTATCCTGTACCATACCTTATAGAACCCGATGTGGTACGGCCCTGGTTGATCAGGCGGCGGCACAGTCAGGGCACCAATCGAAGGAAACGAGAACAACAACAGCAGCACGATTGCACAAGAGACAGGGACTATTCTACTCTTCGTCATGTGATCATCACAGTTCCAGAAAGAAACATAGAATATATATTAGTGTCGTTATTTAAGAGACTTTCTTCTGGAATAGTCTATTTGAGTACATCAACAAGAAAAAAAATTCAGGCATAAAAAAATTATTCAATGTTCCTTCATACCGCTGAGGTACAACCGTTTCTTCCTCTCCTGCTTCCTTCTCTCTTTCAATTCCTTTTACAATTGTTGTTTCTCTGAATCTTTTCCTATATTTCTTGCTCCGTTTCGAGGAACTGTTTTTCACCCCGTCCCCTGAAACCGTAATAATAAAACTTTCATCACCTTCTTTGTTAGGGACCTTCTCCTAGGTTTCAAAATCAGCCTCTATCCAATCCTTCACCGTCTTCAACACTGGTATTTCTTTTAGTAACTCATCGTTATGTCTCTCTCGTACCAGGTCCTGTAACTCCTTCGTCGTCCCCCAGATGCTCGTACTACGCTGATGATCCTGACAAAGAGCTTTGTTATATCTATTCATGGAATAGAAAAACTCTTCAGCAGAAATAGTCTTTTTACATTCATTGCAATAATATCCCATATGCTCCCACCGGAAACCTGAAGTTTCATAACAATTCCTTTCTTTAAAAACGTATCCTTGGAAACCCATGTTTTGTTCTAATCGTTGAAAGGTCTACATTTTTATTTCTTTTTAGGACGAACGATTTCACCTATCGTCTTGTCCTATATCTTCTTAAATCCTCTCGAGATTGAGTAGTATAGTGCATACTGTCGATATCTCCTCTAAGACTATGCCCCATGAGGATTTTCTTAATGCTTGTGGCTCTCCTCGTCTCTCCCGCTCTCTCCCAGCGTTTATAGGTAGGAGGTGAATGGAGTAAAGCCGAAAAAGGCACCAGTGACACCTATGCTTGCTATGAAGCCAACGAAGAATAAAGCGAATCCAAACTGCGGACCTAATCTGGCATTAAATCCATTTAATCCCACAGAAAAAGTTGCACCTACTAA
>DATLAF010000239.1:0-5621 GCA_035527635.1 Thermoplasmatota archaeon
GAGATACAACAATATACTAAGTCCAATGCTTTCAAATAACGACACAATCACAAGAATCTGACCTAAGCCCCCGAATTCAAAACCAATACTTTGACGGATGCCGAAGCTAAACGGGATTGCCGAAGAAACAAATAACGAACGTAAGGTGTTTACCAAAAAAATTGATTCAATAAATAAAGGGATCAAAACGAACAGCAAACCAGCGACGTATTTTGATTTTGTTTTTGCGAAGATCTTGAAATACACGGCAATGAGACCGATTAAGAGGAACATACTGATGCAGACAACAATGACCCCAAGCGTCGGGAGGAATATTTCAGAAGCAGTAAGCGGTGTGACCCTGATGGGAAAATCTGGTGGTACATTAGGACCGAATTCATCAGCAAAATGTTCTATCCTGTCATTTGCTTCCGTGACAAAAATATTTGATAATATCAACCCTAAAACAATACCACCGATAAGCAACACGATCAAGAGTGGTATTGCTTTTTTATTGTACGTTGAACTGTTTTCTACCTGGGCCGGAGTTTCATTCATATTACTGTCCACCTTTTTCTATGTCTTCTATTCTTTATTTGATTTTTTCCCAATTTTATCCCAAATCTCTGTAAAATGTTGTTTATTTGCTTCTAAGGTTTCGGTCGGAAAATAGGTTTTACCATATCCTCCACCAACCGAGGTCAGAAGACCATTTTCTTCTAAAACCTTCAAATGATATCGGATTGTTTTATATTCTATTTCAAGACTTTTTGAAAGCTCATTTGCATTTTGTGGTTTAGTAAAAATTTCTTCAAGAATCCGCCCTCGATTAAACCCGCCAAGGGAATTAGCGATAAGCCAATACAGGACGTTTTTTAGAGAATCCATGCCCTAAACCTTTTGACAAGGAATTCATACTCTCATTTAATATGTTTCTTTAAATTTGGGAAAGATTTGGGAAGAAATCGGAATCAAATTGTAAAAAATCAATATAAAATCATTCTGACATAAATGGTATAAGAAAAAAAACGGAGGACTAAAAAAAAATGAAAACAACGCACAAAAAATTGGTCGGAGGTCTTCTCGTAGGTCTGCTTGTAGCAACCGTTGGAGTAGCCTTTGCCACGGGACAGACGAATACCATAAAAAAAGACGCGACCCCACAAATACCGCTTTGGGGTACACGGGAAATGAACAGATTCGGACCGTTCGCCTATAATTTAACGGATGCTCAACGAACAGAGCTTACCGACCTCATCACATCTCTGAGAGATCAAAATGCGACCCCTGCGGAAATCGGGACCGCCATCCAAGAGAAACTCGATGAATTCGGTGTGCTCGACGCACAATTAGATAATGAAATCGCACAGACCCAACAAAGACTCACCATATTAAACAGACAGAAAGAACTCTGGAATGAAGGATATAACTGGGATGAAATCAGGAATATCATCATAGACGAATTTGATTTGCAGAATACCAGTAGTATTGGTCAAGACATGATGTTTGAACATGGATTCAAATGCGGACCATGCGGAGGCCCACGAGGTTTTATGGCAAATGAGGAAACAGGTCAATAACAGCATCCCGCCCCCCTGATGAGATCTGTAAGAAGAGAAAAAACATGTATCGTTTTTTTCCCTTCTTCATCTCATATTCCTCTGAACGTTGTGCCAGCCTATAACCATTTTTTCCTTTCCCACCCCCCACGGTATACTTTGACACAACTCAAATTTTTAATAAATTTGGGAGCAAATTGGGAAGAAATTGGGAGGAAAAAATATAAACAAAAACCGTGTAATTTAACCATACACGAAATAGATGGAGGTAGTTTGTATGAATGAGAGCTTTGAAATAACAAAGAAACCAAGAAATAAAAACATCATCGTATTTGTTGCTGTTTGTGTCGTTGCGATGTTTACCGCTGGGTATTTTGTTGGCGGATCGCTAAGTTCCATAGCGATATCATCAAACACAAATACATTCCAACAACAAACAAATACTATTCAAACGGATAATACCCAAGATCGAATTCATAATATCACCTATATCTATAATACGACGTCTCTTTCACAATTATATAAAGATGTCAAGGACTCAGTCGTCGTTATCACAGGATATGTCCTTCAATACTCATTCTTCGGGAGGCAATATTCAGAAGTCCAAGGCTCAGGTTTTACCTACGAGTATAACAATGAAATGGTCGTCATCACCAATAAACATGTCGTCACTGATGCAGAAAATATCACAGTGACCTTCTCAAACGGAGATGGATATCCAGCGACCGTCCTTGGTTCTGATGCCTATTCTGATTTAGCAGTGCTAACCGTAGATGCACCCCTTAAGGAATTCCATCCTCTTGAAATCACCAGCTCCTCGACCTTACAAGTCGGTGATCCTGTCGTCGCCATTGGCAGTCCCTTCGGTTTAGGCGGAACGATGACAACGGGAATCGTAAGCCAACTAGGCAGAACAATCCAAGATTCAGTCGCAGGAAACTTTCCCGTCGCAAACATCATTCAAACAAGTGCAGCGATCAACCCAGGAAACTCAGGAGGACCTCTCTTAAATTACGAAGGGGAAGTCATCGGGATTACCACCGCAATCATACAGAATTCAAACGGACTTGGTTTCGCGGTTCCATCAAATACCATCCTACGAGAAATAGGATCACTTATCACGACCGGGACCTATGATCAACACCCCTGGGTAGGAATATCAGGAACAGACATGACCTACGCAATCGCACAAACCCTAGGAGTAAATGTAACCTACGGGTGGCTTATCACACAAATAACAGACGGTGGAGCAGCTGCCCAGGCCGGGTTAAAGGGTGGAAACCAGCAAGTAAGAGTCAACGATGCATGGGTAATGATCGGGGGTGACATCATCATCGCTGTTGACGGAACACGCATCATCAACGGTGATACCTTCATGTCCTACCTCGAAGAACACACAACGCCACATCAAACCATCATCGTCACTATTGTGCGAAACCATCAAATCCTTGACATCCCAGTCGTACTAAAACAACGACCAAGCACGAGTTAACCAACCAGCGAGTTGTGCCAAGACTTTCCTGCTTTTCTTTCCTCCTCTTTCTGTTACCATCTTGGCACAACTCCTTTCTCTTTTTTTACTTACTTGTATCACCTTCCGTTCAACCTAGAACATAATAAAAAAAGTCTGTATCCCTTACCCAGAAAAACGTAATGACACATTCATAATAAATTACCATCATGAGAATTTGTTGATTTTTGCTCTAATTCGTAATGGAATTAGAAACGATTTGGGAAAAAAATATTTAAAGGCTTCGTCCCTATTTATATTTAAATTGGGGAGTAAAATATGAAAGTAAATCTAAAAGAACTCACAAGCCTCTTAGTTGTAGTACTTCTGGTTGGAACTATTTTTCTTCCCATCCAAAGCACAACTATACAAGCTAACACACTTCAGAATCCTTCAAAAACTGGAAAAGATACACAATACTGGGCACTCGTGGTCGGTATTGGTAAGTATGCTGAAAACCCAGAACAAAACCGACCGGATATGATTCTAGAAGCAAACGATTTCAGAAACCTTCTTCTCCAATCACCGTGGTGGTCCGCAGATCATATTAAGATAATTACTGCTGAGAACGCTACAGGGAGTAATATTTTTGCTGGGTTCCAATGGCTCAATAAAATGGTTGGCCCTGATGATGTTGTCGTTGTTTATCTGTCAACCCATGGAAGCTATCTCCCCTTTGACATCCCACCTCGAGATGAGGCGGACTCTACTGACGAATTCCTAGTCACCTACTGGGGATTTGCCTACAACACCTCATTTATCACTGATGACGAAATAAACATCATGCTAAACAGACTGAAAAGCAATAACGTCTGTCTCATTGTTGACAGTTGTTATGCCGGCGGGTTTAACGACCATTGGAAATTGCTCAAGATCGCACCTGAACAACACCGTGTTATTCTCATGGGCTCTTGTGAAGATGAATTATCATACTCCGGTGGCTTTGCCCCGTATCTCATCGACGGATTACGAGGATATGCAGATAGCAATCAAGATGGTATTGTCACTGCTGAAGAGGTATTTGCCTATGCTCTGCCGCGTAGTGTTCCGCGACAGACTCCCACGATGTATGACGGGTATCCTGGGGAACTTGCTCTTACCACCAACACGCTCTCTCCATCATCGTCTCGACAACAGGAGAGTACATCAATGCTTCCTTCTAATAGTATCGGGATCTTAGCGGAGAGCTCAGTACTCTGTGGCTATATATCCAGCTCCGGACAACCCATCAACAACGCCCAGGTCTCAGTCTCAGGCCGCATCAATTACCAGCAGACGTACACCAACTCTACAACGACAGATCCCACAGGCTTCTACTTTATGCATGTTCCTGCGATGCGTATCCGCGTCACTGCATCAGCACAGGGGTATTGTGACGAGTCTACCAATCAGTTCCAAGTCAACGAGAATCACACCTATTGGGTGAACCTCTCGCTTGTTCCTCACCCACCAGAGACCGCGATTGTCTGCGGGTACATCACTTCTCAACAGAATGGTACTCCGCTCATGGCAAATGTTTCCCTCCGATGGCAGGGGAGTAATGATGAGACCTATCGGAACACAACCAGTTCAGATGCTACCGGGTTCTATCAGATGAATGTCGCTCCAGGAGAGATCAGCATCGATGTATCCAAGGAAGGTTATTTCAGTGAATCTAAAGACAACCTTAACATCACTGCCGCTCAGATTCTTTGGGTAAATATGTCTCTGGATCCCTTCCCTCTTGAGACCTCCACTGTCTGCGGCTACATCAGCGATAATGCAACAGGGGAACCACCCCCGGGTGTCCGTATTGACGTAATCTGGGCGAATTTCTCCTCCGGTCATGAGTACTCAAGAGGTGCTCAAACGAACGACTCAGGGTTCTTCAGCATGCCGATTGCACCAGGGGAACTCTACATCGACCTCCGTGAAAACGAATATAATTATTATGATCCGTACCGATACGATGCTGTTGAAGGAAAACCACTCTGGATGAACATCTCCCTGCAGCAATCAAGTATCAGCGTCGATATCGCAAAACCACTAAAAGCGTTGTACATAAAGAACCAGCTGATTATGCCATGGACATCGACAAGAATCATCGGTCCGATTGACATCGAAGCAACCAGTACTGATTTCTTCTATGGACCTGGAGGAGGACAATGGCAGGTGCAAAAAGTCGAATTCTACATCGATGGTATGCTAAAAGGCAACGTGACTTCAGAACCGTACCTCTACAATTGGAGTGCAAGAACCCTGGGAAAACATACCATCAAGGTCGTCGCATATGGGTTTCACAATGATACTGCAAGTAAGGAAATCGAGGTAACAAAATTCCTTTAACCCTCTTTCCTTTTTTTTATTATTTTTAGATGTATGCACTCATATCTTCTATGATATCTGTATTTAAAACTTTATGCCGGATTAACATGAGACAAGCAATTTAGTATAACCTCCTTATGCTACCGCAGAAGAAAAATTCCAGGATGATAAGGATCAACATTTTACAAAAAAACTTTAGATTAACTTGACATTGTCACATTACAAATAATAAACGTGAATTTCTCTTCCCAACTCTTCGTCATATTCAA
>DATLAF010000240.1:0-6374 GCA_035527635.1 Thermoplasmatota archaeon
GCTTGAAATGAAGCAAAGGCATCATCATATTCCTCTTGTGTATCATACGGGTAAGGATCCATTCTCTGTTTCCCTTGAGTTGCCATCTATATCACCGGAACTTCTCAATGACCCTGGACATGCAATCAGTCACACACATCAACTGCACTGCGACTGATTCATCATTCATGTCCAAAAGGCTCTCTTTCTTCGCTTGCAGAGCTGAGACATGAACCTGGACGATGTTGACGAACTGCTCCTCATAATAAAAGGGCTGGTTCTCACCATCATCCATCAAGGTCCGTGTCGAAGTGAGGTAAAAAATCCTTACATCACCCTTGCGATCATCAGCCTCGTTCCGTAATTTCATTACGTTCTTTTCCGACATTTTTTTCACCAAAACCTATAATTTTATCTAAATCAAAACCATAAATATTCTCAATAAACCTATTCGTCAACTCTCGATGTTCATCCCATACACCTGGATATATTTTATGAGATACCTCCGGGATTGGTATTACAAAAACATCGTTAATGTGATGATAATTTATTTTAATATCTTCTGGAAAAGGATTCTTAAACAGAGGTATAGGATTAATTTTTGTTTTTCCTTTTTTAGTTTTTAATACAAGTAAAATTTTTGCCCTTCTATAAAATTCTCTATATCTTTTGTTATTGATTATTTCTAATTGTTTTTTTGAAAAATGTTTTTTTCTAGATGATTCATCCCAAAAATATGATTTACAATTTGGACACGTCTTCGGATGATTTTTTTTCGCTTGTCTCCATATCCAATGACAGATATTGCATTCAAGTAAATCATTTTGTTTTGACATTTTCTTTTTCATATTGCTCATTTATTTTTTAAGAAGTCTTTTTACAACATCAGAGTATGTGTCTCCGACATTTTTCAATCTGATTAATTGTTGAACAACATCTGCATCTAGTTGTATTTTTACTTTATCCATATTATCCGTATTGTCTGTTTTGTATATAAATGTTTTGTTGTATTACAAATCATCAATTTTCTTCTGTGAAACCGGGAGTTTCTTGCTTTTCTTTTTTGATTTTTCAGGTGGCAGTTCCTTGAAATCATCGACGATGATACCGAAGGACGCGAAATGACTGATGATCCGTTTCCTGCTCCACTTATCCTCAACCAAGGTTTTGATGTGCTTCTCTATCTGCTGACTTGACGGATGCCCCTCTATCTTTCTGAACTCAGAGACCGTTTCTTCTGCTTTTCTCTGCATTTGCTCAATGAGCTCAGAGCCTCCATCCCCATTTGCATTGGTGTTCATCACCATAGCGTCTCCAAAAAGATTATCACGGATATGCAGCCTCATTCCAACATGAAAACGTTTCTTTTTTTCGTTCATTCTGTCACCACGAAACAACAAATCGCTGGATCGCAGTAATAATCCCCGTCACCAACACAACAGTTCTCGCAGATATCCGCTTTCTCGAAACAAGAAGGGACAAGGTTACAATATCTCCATAAGACGACATCGACGGTCCCAATGCGGTCCTTGCTTCTCTCTGCGACGTCCTGACACATCTTCTGCACATCATCATATTTGAATATCTTCGCAAGCCTCATAAGATGCCGATCTGGTTTCGCGACATCAAGACCAAGGTTACGGGCCAGATGATATTTTGTGATATCACCGATCCATGGTAATGATTTCAGATACTCCAGCTGCTCGTTGATGTTATTCATATGGCTCAACGTCGAAAACCAGGCTTGAAAGTTCCCTTTCGCGATTATCACCGCTTTTCGTTTTCCCAGATGACCGATAACGTTGACACCATTATGGGTAAACGCTGAAAAAATCTTCTCAGCAACCTGGTTTTTCATCCCTGCATTGAGAACGACATACACGTATTCGTAGAAGAACTGATCCGCATTCATGTCGCTGAACTTTCGCTGCTCAACAAAATCAATCTCTCGTTGATATCCTTTCATCATAACATATTCTTTTGCTCGTTCATAAAACCTGTAAATACTCATTGTTGCACCTTCTCAAATTCAATTCGATAGAGTTCATTGAGATCTATCTTCTTATGCATTCCATTGATACAATCCAAGAAACCTTGCCATGTCTCGAAACCTTCCAATCTCGCTTCGTTATCAAGCCTCTGTTGCTTAACAACATCGCTGCAAGGATGAATACGTGCCCAATACCACTCCCAATGTAGAACACAGGATACTACACGTATTTTACACACCTGATGTTTTCCACGGCCAGGCTGCACGGCCCGTACTCCCGGAAGTACAGGCCGGAGCCTTCTAGTTACCATCCTGTCACCTGGTTTCATCGCAAGGATCTTGTCTATCTTCGTTTCTCCCTTTTCGTTCTTGCTGATGAAAATCATGCTGCCACTAATCCGTGATGATGAAAGAGAAATCACCAGCATAGAACATCTTCTGGTATCTCTCTCGTTTTCTCAAGAGTTCTTTAAGCGATTTCTTCAAATCCTTGATGATGCTGGTGTGGTCCTTGATATTCTCCTCACAGGTTTTTATTGAATCTGTGTATTCTTTTTTTGCCTCAACAGTGATTTTCCCTTTTCGCTGTTGCAGCAACCGCTTGATTCTCTGTTTGATCTCCTCGATTGTCTCTTCATGGTATTCAATCGCGTCACTGGTCAATCCCGTGCAATACGGATCGTGCCGTGTCGCTGAGATCCGGTCTATCTTGACATTGAGTGATTGCAACACATTGATGGCTTTATGGGCTGCATCAACGTATTGAATGAGTTTGGCCATGACTTCATCCCCGGTCTCGTGTTCCTCGACTGTCGCAGTGTATTTGATCTCTTCGTGCTCGTATTCACCAAGGTTGAACAATTTCCCATAAGACACCTGGGTTATGTTCATGGAATGAACCTCCCTGTAGATTCCGTTGGTTTGTCTTCCATGTAGAATAGTGGGAGATCCCCGTTTCCCTCCAGCAGCACACATAAGACTTTTTTCTTACACCATGAGCCATCCAGCCCAGCTATCTTCGCTGCTTTCCCTTGTTTCACAGGTGTTTTCAGCACAAATCCACTGAGAGTCCCTGCAATAATTTTCCGGTTTCCGTCTGCATCGGTTATAGTTATTTTATGTTCCATTTTTTATCACCTAAAAAATTATTGAGAGGGAGCGTTTTGCTTCCTCTTTTCTTTCAAGAACTTCTCAATGGTCATCTTGATTGTCGCTTCTGGTATCAGCACTCGAAGAGCGTTCCGCTGAGCTCTAGAAACACATTTACTCAAGGAATGCATATCTTCAACAAGATCACCGCTTTTCAGTCTCATCATCTTAGATTGCTCCGCGATACCAAACATGCTGACGTTACGAATTGTATCCCTTCCTTTTGCCAACACCCGATAGGTTTTATCGGTCTCAGTGATTTTAAGGTCCTCCACTTCGATATTCCCAGCTGATCTGACAACCTCTTTGACACCAGCCCAGGATAAACCAGTGACGGTGCGTTTCCCACCTTCAACCTGGAAGCTGTAGACAAATTCCTCAAGATACTTGCCTTCCATCTCTGCGAGCACTTGATTATCATCTTTCAGGTTCATGATATCATGGGCTTGATTGTCATCTCTTACCACAATCGCTGCATCGGTCTTTTCAGGGACAGGTGTTTTCTGTTGCGGTTTTTGTTCTGCTTTCTGTTTAGCTTTCAGATTGAACTTCTCAGAGAATAACTTATGCTCCTCGAATTTACCATTGTCTTTCTTTGGGGCAGGATTGGATTCACCGGATTTATACGCATAGAAATACGGGGCTCCTTTCCTGAAATCCCAATACACCCGGTAGCTTACATTCTCCAAGATTACTTCCTTCTGGAAGCATCCTTCTTTACCTTCTTTCTCCGTGAAACCGATCCCCTCAAGGAATCCTTTCATCATCTCTTCCTCTGATTTTTCACCAGCCTCTTGGGGAGTTTCATCCCCGATTTGTTTTTGTGCCATATTTTTCATACCTCCATAATTTTTTACGAATGTCGTAACTTGGAATACTCAATGAATGGGACTTTCCAATACAAACATTTCCGTGTCGTCCATTTAACCAGATGCCTCACCCGCTCAGTCTTATGGTTCTCACAGTTGAACATCACGAAAGCTGATGCACCAAGCCCCCTTAGGACATTACATCTCCACAGGGCATCATCAAAAAGGACTTCTTTGGTTTTCTTATTGACGATTTTCTTCAACAGCGAAATACTGCGATCCACTTTCTGTTCCAAGGTGAGATTTTTGATGTCTTCATTAATCATATTGGTTTTTCAATCCTCCGTGGCATCATAGTATGCTGGTTCGGCCCACCATTCCCATGACGTTTCTTCTCGTTACATTCAGAACAAAAATACCCATGACAGGGCCTCTCGCAGCAATGACAGAAATGGGTCTTCCTGCTCATTAAAAAACCTCCACGACACTCATGATTCCTTCCGGGAGGTCATCATTCGAGATCTGGATTCTCTCGATTCTCATTGGCTTGATATTATTTTCATGCCACCACCTATTATATTTGATTTCATAGTAGAGCTCCCAGTTATGATTTTCAATGATATCAATAAAAACATCAAGAATACGTCTGCCATCCCAGAGCTTCTTTTTCACAAAAGGAGGCACATTCTCCATCGCAATACAATCAGGATTAAGCTCCAGGATAATCCTAGCAAATTCAAAACACAGGTAATCAAGGGGATGCCCGATTGTTTTCTTGAACGAGCTCATTTGAGAGAAACTTTGACAAGGGGGGCTACCGAAGACACATTCAACTTTATCAACACCCGCTGCATCCAAGATATCATCCCCAGTGACATCATTGATATCCCGTTGAATCAATGCCTTCACTGGCTTTGCTTCTGGATGACCAGCCAGCCAGCCAGATCCAGGACCGCTGCAATCCAGCTCGATGCCATCTCCTTTGAGAATTGGTTTTTTCTTTCGTTTCCTCGGATCATTCTTATTAACCCAGATGCTCCCTGGACCACACAGATTGCACCAATACGTCTGCAATGCACCATAATCAGCATCGACACCACAGACGACATTGATGCCAGCCTGAATAAAACCCAGGGAGAAACCACCGCAGCCACAGAACAAATCAACAGCCCTGATGTTCTTCTGGTAATCACTAAGCGTCTTCTGAATATACCTTTTGTCAAACACTTGGTCCTTTGTTAAAAACTTCATGCTTTCTCCCGGATTGTTTTCAGATGGACATCAGTGAACGATTTTAAAGCCTCGATAAAACTCAACGTCTTCTCTTCACAGGGCTCCTGGAGCTCTACTTGATTTGGATAATTATTATACCCAACCCACACCCAATCTGGGTTGATACCGCGAATCAAATTCACGAAATCTTCATGGTCAAAATCCATGATGGGCTCTATCGTCACTGATTTATGTCTACAGCCAAGCCTTCTCAACCAGAATGCACGATTATCAGGAGATGGAGCATTAGATACCTCAGGATAAACACGATTTGATTCCAAGGTGGTTCCAACAATCGCATTATCAGGGATATTCAACCCATAGAAACAGGAAGGGTTCTTTGACTGCAAAAGGAATGTGGACTGCGGATGATCTCTGACGACATCAAGGATCTGAATTATCTGATCCTTTGTCGCAAACGCGATATCACCCATGCCACAACAAAAGACCATACCCTCCTTTGGGAAACTAAGATTTTTCAGACGTTCAGGGTGGAAATGAGGAACGAAATTATAACAGAGATCACACCTGTTCTTCTGTCGTTTCGCTTGCCTTTTGAAGCTGGGATCGCAATATCTACAGTTGTGATTGCAGCCGACAAAGGGGTTCCATGGTTTCGTGACTTCAGCATACATTTTTGATTTTTGGTTTTTATTTTCCATTTTTACCACTTTTTTTCTATTTTTCCAGTTTTTCAAACTCCAAAGTGAACACCCAGTGAACACCAAGTGAACACTCGGGTGAACACTTTTTCTCCTGAAAGTGAACACAGTGAACACTCTGCGGGAATACATACATACACAGTACATATGTACTCAAACAGAGTGTTAAGAACGTATTCACTGGTACTCCAACTTAGAAGCCTCTGACCCCCTGTATATAGTCGTATAGCCTTCACGGTGTTCACTTTGCTCCGTTAAGGGTGTTCACTTTGCCTTCACCAAGTGTTCACTCGGGTGTTCACTTTTCGCCATCTGTCCAATTCACCTGCCTTATTATACATCTAATAATATATTTATTATATGACATAGAACCTCAGATAAAGATTTTGCAAACGGGAAAGATTATACTCATTATTTATCGGGAGGACCGTCCCATCGTTCATCCGTTTCGGTTTCAACTGCATCTTCTTTAAGATATTTCCGATCCTCTGACGTTTTTTCGCTGAAGCCTCG
>DATLAF010000241.1:0-6873 GCA_035527635.1 Thermoplasmatota archaeon
CAACTCCTATCTATCCAGTAGAAACCGAAAATGTCAGACCAACGAAATATGGCTCAAAACCATAGGATACAACATACGACAATTGATCCATAGAACAATACGACTGGCGGTCACAAGAGGTGAATTATGAACCAAGGCCTGATGAATGTATACTTTTAAATACTCGAAGGGTAATACAAGCCAAAAATAAGGAAGTATAGAAAATGTTTAGAGACGAAGGACGCGGTCGTTTTGGGGGCGCACCACGAGAAATGCACAAAGCGACCTGTGCAGATTGTGGGAAAGAATGTGAAGTTCCTTTTAAACCGGATGGTTCAAAACCTGTATACTGTAGGGACTGTTATCAGAAACACAGACCAAAGAGATTTTAGTAAAAGAATGATACATTCTTAAATTCATTATTTTACAAAATCTTTTTTTCTCTTTTTTTTTTTTTTACTTCTTCTGTTAAAAGACTCAATGAGCAATACAGAAGATTTTTTATAACAATTACTGCTTGGTGCCTGTATGTCATCATTTGCAGGTTTCGGAAGCGATAATCATTCTGGTGTACATCCCGCTATTCTCAACGCTCTTGGAAAAGTCAATGACAGCTATGTCGTTGCCTATGGCCTTGATGAATATACAACACAAGCCCTTGAGGAACTCAAAGAGATTTTTGGCAAACAGGCCGCAATATTTTTCGTGTACAACGGCACTGCAGCAAATATCCTTGGGTTACGGACCGTCACTGATTCGTTTCATTCTATTTATTGTGCAGAGAGCGCTCATCTGACCGTTCATGAATGTTGTGGCCCTGAGAATTTTCTCGGCTGTAAACTGGTCAATATCCCTACCACTGATGGAAAACTCACTGTTGATTTGATTGAACCATATGTTATCGGTGTTGGTGATCCTCATATGGCTCAACCCCATGTCATCTCCTTGACACAGGCCACGGAGCGGGGGACCGTGTATCGTCCTACAGAGATACAAACGCTTGCGAATTTTGCTCACAACCATGATATGTTACTTCATATGGATGGTGCCAGACTCTGTAACGCTGCAGCATTTTTGAAGGTTGGTTTAGATGACATCTGTGGAAAAGTTGGGGTGGATGTCTTATCGTTCGGGGGAACGAAAAATGGGATGATGTACGGGGAGGCCGTGGTTTTTTTCGATAAGGAACTATCGAAGAATTTTGAGTTTTTCCGCAAACAGGGAATGCAACTCACAAGTAAAATGCGGTATATCTCCGCACAGTTTTCTGCGTTTCTTGCCAATGATCTTTGGTTACAGAATGCGCAGTATGCAAATGAAATGGCACAGTTTCTCGCCCAACAACTACAGAGTATCCCTGGAGTGACGATTACACAAAAGGTAGAGGCAAATATGGTGTACGCGGTCATCCCAAATCGCTGTATCACTCGATTGCAGAAACAGTATTATTTCCATCGGTTCAATGAACGCACCTGTGAGGTGCGGTTGATGTGTTCGTTTACAACAAAAAAAGAAGAAATCCTTGGTTTTACCCAGGCGTTGCGAAAAATTATATAGGGTACCGTCATTTTTATTGACAAAATATTTATATTAAAATGACTTTAATACGAAGGTATTCATCGGACTGGGAAATAAAAAATGAGCCATTCGTTTATAAAATCAGCAATGATCGTTGGGGTTATCTTGTTCTGTGTTGGAACCAGTATCGTTGTCGGAATGAGTCAGATGTTTCGACAACCTGAACAAATTGTTCCTGAAAAAATAAGAGAACCTATCCTTTCTCAGAATCAGGTCATCTCTCAGAACTCCTCTTTTATTATTGGCCCATATACCCAACGGTCGCAGAAAAATTCTATCATTGTGTCTTGGGAAACAAAGATGCCAACAACTCGAAATGAAGTACAGTGGGGGCTTACGATAGATCTTGGCAACATCACTGTTGAAAAAAACCTCCTTGCGCGCACTTTTCATACGGTCATCGTAGAAGGGTTGACTGCTTCGACGCAGTATTACTATACGGTCGTATCTGATGAGATTGAGAGCATGACCTTTACGTTCTGTACATCGTTTCAAAAGGATGATGAGATACAATTCGTGGTCTACGGTGACAGCCGAGGAGGGTGGGATAATTGGATGAGTACAAAAATCGTTGCTCAAGCAATTGAGGCGGTACATCCACCGTTTGTCATCAGCACCGGGGATCTGGTCGATGAGGGAATAAACCCAGATGACTGGGTTGATTTTTTCGCTGCATCACCGTTTACTCATAACAGTACCCTGTATCCGGTGCTGGGAAACCACGAGTACTATGCTCGTTGGTATTTTACCTACTTTTCGCTTCCCGGTCATGAACGTTGGTATTCCTTTGATAACGGACCTGTTCATTTCATCGGCCTTGATTCGAACCTAAGAAATGCGTATCGATTGATACAACTCGTCTGGCTTGTGCATGATTTACGAACAAACAGCCAGCCATTTACCATCGTTTTTTTTCATCATCCTTTGTATAGCTCAGGAAACCATGGGAATGCGACATTGTTGCGTATGATCTGGAAACCAATTTTTGAATACTTTGGAGTTGATATCGTATTCAATGGCCATGACCATGATTACGAACGCAGTGTTATTAACAATATCACGTATGTTGTGACTGGTGGTGGAGGTGCTCCGCTGTATGATGTGGGCCACAGTTCCTGGACCGTATATTCTGAAAAAACCTATCATTATTGCCTTCTTAACGTGACTTCTGAACAATTAACATTACAAGCGATAAAACCTGACGGAACCTTGTTTGATTCCTTTACGATACCACCATAATGGAAATACATTTGAATCGAAACTTTTTTACGGTGCGAGACTAAGAAAAAAACATCATCTTCTCATCGTTCATTACAAACAATTACAGATGATTGATGCGGTGCTACAGATTTCTATTCTTTTCTTGATATGAAGTAGACACCGGCCAAGAGCAAGACAATACCAACGGTCTGCATACCGGTGATACCTTCGTTTAGAACAAGAAATGCTAATATTGCTGCGAAAAAAGGCGTTGTCAGCTCTAAGCCAGAGACCTGTGCTGCTTTCAATCGTTTTAATCCCTCGTAATAAAGAATAGTGCCAATGCCGATGATGACACCGATGAGAACCTGGTATATATTGGTAATCATCAGTGAAGATGTCACGCCAAGGTACATGGCAAAAACGAGTGCAGGGAAGAAAAAACGATAGAACGTAATCACACTTGCACTCATCGCAGTGAGATATTTTTTCATCACGATTGCAGAGGTTGCCCAAGCGACGGTCGCAGACAGAACGATGAGATCTCCGATGTTGCCGAACTTCAATGCGAACAGGTTCTCCATGGTTCTTGTTGTAACGAGAAGCCCTGATATAACCATAAACGAGATGCCAAGATAGTCGAATTTTGTCAGAGCATCTGTTTTCAATAGGAAAAATCCAAAGGCGATGATGAAGATTGGTTGCATGTGCCCAAGGATAACAGCGTTAATCACCGGGATTTGCGACAATGCGAAGAAATACATGAAATCCGCAAAAAGAGTTCCGATAATAGCGATATAGAGCAGAGGTGAAAACTGGCGTCGTGTCACCTTCAAGGGAGCGTTTCTTGTCAGTGCAATATAAATGAATGCGGTAAGCCCAGCAACTATGGCTCGTATTGCCGAGGTATGGATAAAATCAGAGTTCTCATAGGAGAGTTTTGCAAGTATCGGTTCTATCGCCCACATGATGCTGGCGAGAAGTATTGTTACAACCCCAAGGTGTTTTGTGTTCACAAGAAATGTGAAAACGTACAGCGCTTAAATTATTTTTTCCAGGCTGGATTAAAAAAAAATGGAATTATAGGTGTTTCTTTTTCTGGAATTTCTTTCCGAGGGTAAAACCGATATGTAAAACTAACAGGATAACCAACGGAATGATGATATTGGAATGTATCTGAAACGAAGTGAGTTTTGATACCGCACCAAAGGTGAGGGGTTCAATGATCTGATAATTGCTGATCCCAAGTCCCGTGACGATGGAGCTGATGATGACAATGGTAAGGAGCACATGGGTCAGTGTTTTAATAATTTGCAGTACCTTCATGGTGTTCACTTATCAAAGAAGCTATCATTAAGATTCCCACTGTTTGAGTACCCTCTGCTTTCCCAATATCCCTTATAATTGAGGTTATCTGAAAGTTCGATTTCGGTGACCCATTTGATCCATTTATATCCCCATTTGCTCTCTGCGACCAGTTGAAAGGGAAACCCGCGTTCTGGTGGAATGGTTGCATTGTTCATTTTGTACGCAAGCATGATGTTGTTGTCTGTGGTGTAGTTAAGAGGAAATGATGTGCTGTAGCCATCATAGGCTTTGAAGATAATTGTGCTCGCAGTAAGATTTGGCTGTACCTCTGTTAAAATATCTTTTATAAGCAAGCCTTCCCAAAGGATTTTTACGCTCCATCCTTCGACACAGTCTAAGGTCACGACTTTTTTGTAGTGTTGGAAGGTATTGATGATCTCGTCATAGGTGTAGGTTTTTGGGTTTTTCACAAGTCCTGTGATGATAAGCTGATAATTCGATTTATTGATCTGTTGTGGTCCTTTGATAGAGTTTTCCCGGAAATCGTTTACTGAGGAGAGTTTTTCTCCTTGGTATTCTCGTATTTCAACTGCATCAAGTTGAATGTTTTCTTGTCCCAGACACCCACTATATACGATCGTTAAAAGCATCGATATGCACAGAATCAGAAATACGATCGATGTTGGTTTTTTCATTGAAATATTCTCCTTACGATTAAAATAACAATTGTTAATATTAACCATGGAGCTGTATTTAATGGTATCGTCAGGTCCGTTTTTTTTCATTATGATAAACAAACGAAAAAGAAAACTTACATTTTGTAATTTTATAAAGATATTTTTATATACATAATCTAACAAAAGAGTGTATAGAGTAGATAGTGGAGGTAGGTAGAGATGTTGATTCAAAAGAAAAAAAGAGTAATTTGTATTGGTATCATGCTGGTGTTTACAGCATTTGTTGGGATCACGACAAATGTTGGTGCGACAGGATTACCACCGGTTGCTGAAGCCGGTGGTCCTTATTTTGGTTATGAATGTGATCCAGCGATTAATTTTGACGCATCAACCTCCTATGACCCGGAAGGTGTGACATTGATGTATTGCTGGAACATCGAGGGTAATTTATGGTCAGAATGGAGCTATGGTCCTGAGTATGATTATACCTATTTCGATGACTTTTCAGGTGTAATTAGCCTCAATGTGACTGATGGAGATTTAGAGGATGTAGATACTGCAGATGTTATTATTTTAAATAAACCACCTTATTTAGACTCGATATATGGACCAACGGCGCCGGTAGAAATAGATGAAGAAATCACTATTTTAATCAATTTTTTTGATGGCGCTCCTGACCCTCGTAGCGGACCTGCGTCGACAGATACATTTATAGCAACATTTGATTGGGGAGATGATAGCATGGATGACCCGATTAATTTAGGCGTCGGAGAATTCCAGGCAACCGATTCCCATGTCTATGCTGTCGAGGGTTTCTATGAAATTACTATTACAATTGTCGATGATGATGGTGGAGTATTAACTGCACATTGGTATGTATGGGTTGGTGGTGAGGATGTTCCGCAGCTTTTTGCAGGACCTGATCAGACCATCGATGAAGGCTCTTGGTTTTTAAGTTATGGTATCTTCATCATGCCCGACGAAGAAGGCACGTTTACCGTCAGTGTTGATTATGGTGATGGATCTGCTCCGGTAGATTCGAGCATTGAATTTTTATCATTAGTGCATCAATATCTCGAAAATGGTGTATACAGCTTAGTGGTGACTGTATTTAAAGACGAAGTTTTTTATATATCTGATGATGCACTTATCACAGTTTTAAATGTTCCACCGACTATTAATTGGATATTAGGTCCACCGGATGTTCCTATCCAAATTGGCAACTCGATTGACCTTTTTGCAATGTTCACAGATGCCGGTGTTCTTGATGATCAAACTGCTCTCATTGAATGGGGTGATGATCAGACTTCAATGTTGGACTTTTCCGCCAATGAATTTGGACGATATGGCGTTTCTGAAAGTCATACATATACAAATGCAGGCGTTTATAAAATCACTCTCACAGTAACCGATGATGATGGTGATTCTGACTCTGAGAGTCTTTTATACTATGTGGTGGTCTATGACCCAAGCGCTGGGTTCGTCACCGGTGGTGGATGGATAATCGCTCCTCCTGGATCGTATCCTACAGATCCTTCTTTAACTGGGAAAGCAACCTTTGGTTTTGTTTCGAAATACAAGAAAGGTCAAAGCAACCCTGAAGGTAACACCGAATTCCAGTTCCATGCAGCGAGTCTAAATTTCCACTCGCACACCTATGAATGGCTTGTGATTGCCGGACCCTTAGCGATGTATAAAGGAACTGGGACAATCAACGGTGAAGGCAACTATGGGTTCTTAATTACTGCAAGGGATGGCCAAATCAAAGGAGGCGGCAGAATCGATACGTTCAGAATAAAAATCTGGGATAAAGAAAATGGCGATCAGATTGTTTTCGATAACAATGGTGATACCGCCCTAGGCGGTGGACAAATAACCATCCACAAGGCGTAAACAGCAACCCCACCTCTTCTATGATAATTCTGTCATGGAAGAGCTTCTTTCTCTTTTTTTTCCATAACACAATTAATCGTGTCACAATCCTTTTTTCCACAGTATCTTTATCTATCACCTCGGTTTTATACATTGTGTTTTAAGATGGTGAGTATCGGTATGACGACACTCTTCTATACGGGTACAGGTCCTTCGTCTAGGAAGGATTTGCCCACTATGGTGAGTCATTAGCTGCCCA
>DATLAF010000242.1:0-3170 GCA_035527635.1 Thermoplasmatota archaeon
CATGGACAAAAAACCAATATCAATAATAAAACACCCCACACTTGGGACGCTAAAAGAAACTTACTGGGCTAATTATGCCCAAAAAACATTCACAGTAAAGAAGCATGTTTTAAAAAATGGCAAATGGGAAACCCTTCAAATGACGAACCCGAATACCGGTTTACCAATATACGAACCGAACGGTAATTTCATGTTTGTTGAGGAAGAACACAGATTTGAACCGTACCGGGCAAGTGCTGGCATCATTAATGGCAAGGACGTTGAATCCGCTTGCTTCTTCAGGGTATTTGAGAAAACTCCACCTTATATAATTGATGCGCTTGAAAAAGACCGTCAAGAAGGTGCTGTTTACAACAATGAAGAATTTGAGAAACGTTCTAATCCTGAAAAATGGCAAGAATATACTGAAAAAGTAGCCGTTATTGCTGAACGAGACAGCCTTTCAAAAGATAATGAAATATTGAAAAAGCGTCTTGCTGAATTAGAGAAGAAAAATTCTTCTGAAATAGTTAAAAAAACCTAAACTATCCATAGGGTAATTATGTTTAATGAAGTGTTTAGAGATGTAGCAAACAGGTTTCAAACTTGGTTAATGACACACAACGTAGGAACACTTGTTGAAAACGCCCGGAAAGACTATTTAAACCGTGCGTTGATGTGGCTTGAATTACAAAAACAATGGGAATGCCAAGTAACAGATACATCATTGACTGTATCAGGTGGGATTGCCAGTTTACCAAGTAACTTTTTAAGCATGATTTCTATAGGGCATAGTCACCAGAACGATGGGAAAATAGATTGGTTTTATTATAACAATAGTTTGCGACCGCAGGGTTACAGGCTTATACCGACAGGGAGCAGGTTAACCGGGTATTCGTACAATATAAAGTTTTTCAACGGATACCCGTTTACACCAAACATTCTTAGGTATCAAAAGAAATTCGAATTGTTTGAGGATAACGGCGTTGAGTATATCCCATTACCAGGCGAACTTTTATATGAAGTCGCTAAACTACTACGAATAGAAGACATTGCCCATGATGGAGATAAATACGCCATGTCAAGGCGTTCTGTTGATTTATTGTTAAAGCGTTACGAAGCATTACAATACAAAAATACAATAATGAAACGTGAAGTCTTAGACAATAACGGTACACCAATAACGATAGACTCAAATACGCTTTGTGGTGGTGGAAGCGCACGGGGTGGATTTGTAGAAAACGGGACCGATGGCTAATACAAGAAAACCAGTAATAGCAGACTTTTCAAATGTTGGTGGTGGATTAAACAACAGTGATGATATGCTATTGATTAAAAGTAGCCAGGTACAACAATGCCTGGATGCCAAATTGTTTAAAGATGGTGTGTTCCGTGCACCGGGGACGGAGGCAGGGGACGCAGTACTTTCTACAAATGGCCGTGGAATCCATATTTATAGAAAGTTAGATGGAACTGAAATAGTTCTCGTGTTGTCAAATGGTAGGCTGTACAACTCGCCTTCAAATCTTGACTCATTGACAGAATTATATAATATTGGAGGCACTGGCTTTGGATCTTTTGCGAATTATTTAGATAAATGCTTTGTTTGCAATGGCACTGGTGTTGTAAAAGTGGAGGGTACAAATTGCTTCCAAGTCGGTATTGATCCTCCAAGTGGTGTTGTTGCGGTCGCATCATCCGGCGGGACTCTCCCAGATGGCACATACACAGTATACGCATGTTATTCAAGATATGTTTCAGGGCAAAGCGTTCTTTATAGTGTTGGCGAAAATGTTGGAAGCGTAGTTCTTGGATCGGGGAATAATACAATAGCGGTCTCTTCTTTTGCGAATTCAAGTGATGCGCAAGTAGGAAACAAGGCAATATTTCTTACGGAACCAGTAAGTGGGGTAACATATCTTTACCACAACACAGGTAACAATACAACTACTTCGTTTAATATTACATCTGATGCGAATAAAAACGCATTGCAAATATACCAAACAGTTGCAGCGGAAAACACGGTCCCAGATCCATTTGAATACATAATTGCATTTAACAGTAGTATTTATGGTAGTTCTGGAAATGTCTTGTATCAAAGCATTAAGTCTACCACAAACACAAATGATCTTGAACGATTCGCAAAAAGCCTTGTATTGCCATTTGATATAAAAGGCATGTTCGGACTTGGGGAACATCTTTATATAAACACTACAGGCGGTATAATCCTACTAAAATATGGAGACATAAATTCTGAATGGGATCTTTTAACAAAAGAATACTTTTACGAAATAAACACAGTCGGGGAAATATCAGAGAGGCGAATAATTGGGCTTACACATACCGGGATAAGGTTTTTCAATGGAGAACAGTTTTTCGGTCACGATATTTCACGAGACATAAAAACAGAAATTGCAAAAATATATAACACCACCACTGCTTTTAAACCATTTGGCGTAATAGTAAGATCAAGCGATAGGCTAGAGTACCATCTTGGTTATAACGATCGCACCGTTACAGAAGCAACGAACAATGTAAGACTTGTGCTTAATTTAGATGAGGTCCAATTATTGCCAAATTATGATGTAGTAGCTCCGTGGGAAATGTGGAGTATTGGTTTTAATTTCGCCTGTACTGATTTAACACAAAACTTATATATGTTACAAGACCATGCAACTACCCCAATACTATATAAACACATAACAACGAAAACAACTGATATTGGCGTTTATGGTAATGACGGAGCATTAATAAGCACTGAAACACCAAAAACGCTTAGGGTTACATACCGAGCGTACATAGTTGACGCAATGACAATGGCACGTTGGTATTTAGTCGCAATGATAGCCAAAGCTATTTCCGCAATAAAAATAACAATGAGAATAAGAGAGGGTGGAAATCCTGACACAAATGTAGTAAGTATAACACCTGGAAGCGAAGAAAAGCTTTGGGCACCTGCGCCAAATCCAAGTGATGAGATGGTATGGGATGAAGATAATTGGGGCACTGAAAGCTTTGTTATGAAAACCGCCCGAACAAAAGACAATATGAAGGGTTTTATAATGTATATAGAAATAGAACAAACAGAGAACGATATTGATTTCCACATATTAAAATTAGAATCTCACGGGAAATGGGAACGTCACCGATACATAGAGGGAGCATAATGAAACACATACTATTAATTCTAA
>DATLAF010000243.1:0-8670 GCA_035527635.1 Thermoplasmatota archaeon
TTCTTAAAAAAACCGGTTCTATTGATTCATGCCTGGCCCCGAGCGGCCATGCCTGAATCAATTTTTTCTCTGAAAAGGGTCGAGAAGCAGATAAAATGTCTACTCAGATCTTTAATTCCTAATTCATTTCGGGATGTAGCCGTTTCTGAGGATATGTTTTTAAATAAGGAATTGTTTTAAACCTGTAATATTGGATGTAAACTATGGCAAAAAGTAGTAGAGAACAGATAGATGAAGATGAAAGAAAGATTCTTGCTGAGCTTCAGAAAAACTCAAATGAGAACATCGATACGATTGCGAAACGCTGTGGTTTCTTAAGACAGAAAGTATGGAGATTGATTAAACAACTGGAAGCAAGTCAAAAAATCTGGGGGTATTCAGCTATTGTTGATGCTGAAAAACAAGGTCTTCAAAAATTCATTATATTTTTTAAACAAGCACCCGATGTTTTAAATCAAAAAACTGCTGAAAAAGTCAACTTAGATGAAATCAAAAAGAATTACTCAGAACTTGATATTACACTTGAAACGAGTCACTATATTCATGGTGAATATGACTGGATAATCATTTTTACAGCTAAAGATATAAAACAAGCAAAAAAATTCATAAATTTATTGCAAGAGAAATATCCTGGATTAATCGAAAAGATCAATCTTTCGCAGGTTCTTTATACAACAAGAGACCACTGCATATTAAACCCTGATAAATTGAAAGTGAAGGAATTTATATAAAACCGTGTCAATGCTTGACCGCTCATATTATATAAAGGAATCATTTTGAGGGTATTATACAGGGAGATGGTTAATTAAACCTCAAGTCTATCTAATATTAAAAAGATTTAAACCGACCTCATCATCGTGTTCTCTATTGATTTGACCATCAATTATATCAATTATACCTTCAAATGTTGCGCTGATGACTGCTGATGCCAGGTGTCCACCGAGTGCTTTATGCTCGACATTACATATCGTGATATGGAGATGAAGGTACACCTCGTTATTCATCGTAGAGATATTCCCAACCAGTGAGGCAACCTCATGATCTCCGGTGAATTCTTTTAACTGATATTTTTTTGTTTTTGTGTTCATAAGACCGACCGTAATCTTATCTGTTGCACCGATTCCTATGATAGAGCCGAGTTTGATATTAAGTGTTTTACAAATAGTTTTTAGGCTATCAACAAGTTCTTCTCCTTTATCGATACGGACAACAACTTTATTGTTGAATTGTTTATAATTCATACAGGATGCTTCATCCCATTTTCGTATTTAAAGATTTATCAAAACGTAGATTCTATCTTCCTGTTGTTGAAAAAAAATATTTTTTTAACCAAGAATCAGCATAGTGATTTGACAGCAAAACGAAATCATACACTTCTACCTTTCCGTTATTATCGATATCTTCACGGATCCACCCAGGAAATCCGATTTGACCATATTTATAAGAAGCTAAGGATAGGTCTAGCATTGAGCAGTTACCATCATTGTTGATATCCCATGATGAGGAATAAATTGTATCGTTGATAATACACGATGGATTTTCATCCATACCAACTCGGATGAATTCCTTTTCAAGAAGAATTGGTTCGCTGAGGATATCGTACTGTATTTGTTGTTGGTCTTGATAGGTTACTTGGATGTTTTTCACCTGTTGTCCCTTGGGAAGTAAGAGCAACGCCTGGTACACGGGACGCGTGGGGAATCCTGGTTGAGCATAGGAAAAACAGTCATTCATGTCGATTTTTGTAAAGGTCTGGTTATTCACCTGAACCTCTGTCAAGATAGGACCCTCAAAAAAAAGGTGTAACTGAGGGAGTTTTCAGATATTTGAATAACTGGTGAGTTGCGGAGTGCACAGAGGACTCCGTTATTCGTGAGTAGGAGAAGTATTGCTATCGCTTCAATACCGATGAATGATTTTTTTTCTTTTTTGATATGTCCTCTTCTTGACAATTCCTTCCATGTATCTACCTGTTTGCCCTGGGATTGATTTACTGTTTGTTTAGAGATATCATATAAATCTTAGTGGGTAGTCTGTCATTCTCTAAAAATATCAGTATTCATCGTTTTGAATTATTATATGGTATAACATTTTGAATTACCTAATACGAAATCATTATCTCTTATTTTGGTTTTCTTGCCATGATTCTTCGATAGGTATATTTTTAAAGAACAAGTTGTTATCATTTACTAGAGTGAGGAGCGTGGATAATGTTGAAAAATAATATCATGTTTGAATTTGATTTTGAGGATTTCATTGAAGAGTAATCAAAAGGAAAGTATCACAGGGAAGTATGGGATACAGAAATAATATGAAGAAATATATGTTGATTAATGGCGGAGTATTGCTCATCGGTCTTTTATTAATAATATGTGCCCGAGACGATGTAGGTATCCTTGGTGGTTTTATCAAATTAATAGGCTTTTCCTTAACATTAGTTAGTGCGTTTTTATTGATCTGTTATGTATTTGGTCTTACCTTAAGTAGATTGCCGTAAAAGGAGTCAATGGGAAGGGAAATAACGTCTTTCTGTTACTGTTACGTCTCTTAAAGATGTTTTTGGGATAAGTTTTTATAGATAGTCCTCTATTATTTTTTGGGAGCCTGGCTATTTTTTCGTAAAGAAGAGATTCTTTACCTCCCAGACTTAACCAGACTCCCATATTATTCATTTCAAGTTATTTGTTCTTAAAAGGAAATTAAGGAGATGTTCGTTATCTTTATACGTCATTCTCTAATGAAGTGCTGTTCTTTTTAAACCATTGGCAGTTTACACAACTCCCATTCATGACTCCAGGGCGACCGGGTTTCATTCTGTTGGTAATCCAACATTCTTTTTCAATACCTAGTTTGTATACGATACATTGATTTTTTGTTTCATTGAGGCAATTGTGGAATTCCCAGCAATGTCGATGTCCACTTATCTTATCTTTTTCAATCATACGTACTTTTTGAATCATTGCATTCATTATAATAGTTATCGGAAAAGGAAAAAATAGGGAGTTAATATCGTCTTAAGTGTCTCAGAATAGGAAAATTGTAAGGGAACATTTACATGAGATGCTAGAGGAATGCATTAAATGAGAATTTATAGTTGTGACTGAGAATACTGCGTGATCTGGAACGTAGCGTAAGACCCACAGTTGAAAAGTTGCACCTATTATTTATGATTAATTCATCTTATGTGTCTTTTTCCATCGTTTTTACCTGGAAAATGACCTCGAACAATCGACAGGAGGATTTTAATATGATTTCTGTATTGATTAATTGAATTGGGGGCATGAAAATGCTACAAGGAAAAGTCATTATTAATTTTGAATACGATGAAAAGAAAGAAAAATGCAGCTGGGATTTGAAGCAAGAAGGTAAAGACAAGTTAGATAAGGATAATCTAGTCCTCTTATTCCAACACCTTATCGGGGAGCTCATGTCTGAGGAATAAAGACCTATCTTAGACGAATATATTCAGAGAGTTTTTTTCACTTGTTAAAATTATATCCTCAGAGATTAATGTTTTACGCATATCTTTTTATTTTTTCTTCTTGCTATGATTTTATTCGGTCAGGTTTTACCTCGCCTTTTTCTAAGGTATCTAAAGTATCTTCCACACCTTTAATTCATCGGAATTTTGATTTCCAACGTTATCGTAGGCGACGACCTTGAGGATGTAGGGGAAAAAGTTTCCTCGATCTGACCATATCCAACTATAGGGCGCTGTTACGTCTATTCCTTTGAGTTCTTCGTCGACATAAAACTCTACTTTCTGGACACCAGATTGATTATCAGAGGCATTAGCTGTTACTTCTATCTTCCCGATTACCAACGTAGTCAGGAATCTTATGCTCAACCATGAACCGAGAACTTTCATGTTTACATGTCCTTTTATCGGATAGGTAATATTGACGATGGGCGGTGAGGTATCTGGTCCATGGTAGAAAAGCCATGGTGAAAAATCAACATTCCCGCTGATAGTATCCCCCGTACCGGTAGGATTACTGGTGTGCCGTGGACCTGATGCATCTCCCCACCAATTGACCTCAGCATTGAGAACTGATGCTCCTTCCCATACGAGCCCTTGGCCATTCTCCTCAAAATCATTATAATTTATATAGGTCGCAAGAGGATAAGCCGTACTACTTCCATAGTACCCATTTCGTCCCCAGAAGCTCATATCACAATTCTTGATTTGATTCTCCCGGATACTGGTGTTGGTGATTAGTCCTGAGAGGCGAATCCCAAAACTCGTTGGTGTCGTTGAGACCGCGTTGATGATGTTATTTTTAATGACAGTATTGGAAATCTCCCCTCCTGCACCATTACCCCATGCGAAATTATCCAATGCGATTCCCCTCCTCCATTCTTTTACATTGTTTATAATGTTCCCTGTGATACTAATCAGGGTGTATTTTCCACTATCGGGGGTCCCTGTGCACCCTAAATACGCACTGGAGAAACCAATGGCGGTGACCTTATTATTTGATGGGCCACCTGGATTAATACCGGTTCCGACGTCTATGGTATTGTTGCGTATGGCCTGTAGGGCAGTGATATCGACGCCGCCATAGGTCATATAATAGATTGGGTCGATTCCCCAGCATCCTGCATCAAGGGTGTTATCGCTCACATCGGTCGATCCTGTCGTTTTCTCGATAACGATATTGTTGCAACCGGTTTGAGTGACGATGTTATGGGTAAATATGATATTTTCTGCTCCACCACTGATTGCATAAAACCCCCAATCATGATCATCATTAGGATTCTGTGTTCCGATGATCTTATTCGATGAGAGAGTATAGGTTACATCCGGGGTACTTGTATGGACTATGATTCCCATGTTTTGCTTATTATCACCACTACCATAACCAGATGGTCCACCTGCCTTTCGTACGGTGAAACCTTGGAAGGTCACGTCCCCGTTTGCTACGATCCGTACTAAACCAACACTGGTTATGAGTGCATTGCTCCCATCGATGATCGTCGTGGCCCAATTAGTTCCTTGGATTTGTAGTGCTTTATTGATGGTGATCTGATTCTCATAATAGATTCCTGGGTAAACCATAATTGAATCTCCATTACTGGCGTTATCGATAGCGTCTTGTATCTTCGTATAATTTCCTGGTCCAGTGCCACCAACATAGAGCCAATCATTACGAGCTATCGGTTGAGAACTATTCGTTGGGTTTACACGGAGAGCAGATGCGACACCTGGCCCAAAAAATAACAATATAATCACATAAACAAAACTCTTTTTCGCTATACTTTTTCGCATGAAAACCTGTTCCTCCTTTGATTTATAATCTCTGTAAGGGTTTTTAAATATATTCATGGTGCCAGATATGGGTGGATATGTTCTTAAAGACGAATTCGTTTTAAAATAATAGTTTTGGAGATGAAACATGTCAAAAAGTAGTAGGGAACAGATGGTCCTTGATGAAAAAAAGGTACTTTCTGAGCTTGTGAAACATTCAAATAAGAATATAGAAACAATCGCAAAACAGTGTAACTTTTCACGACAAAAAGTCTGGAGAATTGTTAAAAACTTAGAAGAAAAACATATAATTTGGGGGTATACCGCGGTTTTTGATGAAAAGAAAATAGACCTTTTGCATTATATGTTGATGGTGAAAAGAAGTACGAAAAAACTTGAAGAAAAAACCATCGATATAATCCTTTCAAGGGTCATAGAAGACATTGTGGCAGGATTAGGTATCACGATTGAAAGTAGTTCTTATACCCATGGTGACTACGACTGGGTTATTACCTTTACCGCTCAGGATATTAAACAAGCAAAAAAGTTTTCTAATTCATTGATTTCATTACACCCTGGTGTGATCGAGAAGATAACCATTATTCAAACGCTGATGTTTATTAAAAAACAAAATATCTTGAATCCAGAAAAACTGAAACTGAGAGAATTTCTCTAATTTTTATCTCCGATTGTTGGCAAGTCTCTTTTTTATTTTATTGTTTAGAGAAAATAGCTTCTAGTTGTTGGTATCGCTGAAACGTTTGTTTGGTTCTAATACTTTTTTTATTTTATTTTTTGAAGCTCATGGTAGAAACCAATTGTATATATAGTCAGTGTAAATTATGCTTTTTGAGGTGAAATATCATGCCTGTAGTAACAATTGAAACATGGCCAATACCGCCTGAAAAAAAAACCTGTATTAATAAAGAATATTACCAAAGTTTTTACTGAATTAGGCATCCCTGCCCAAGCAGTAACTATCCTTATTCATGAAACCCCGATGGAAAATTGGGGATCAGCAGGAGAGCAGCATTCATTAACCTATAAAGAGATGAAAAGATTATTCTACTCTTATACATAAAAAATAAGAAAAGAGAGAAAAAGAGTCCTGTTCTGTGTTTTATTCGCTCTTGTGTTACGGTTGTGTGAGTCCTTGTATGAGGCTTTGCCAGATGCTTTCTGCAATGGTGTTTGCACAGTCATTAACGTTCATGCAGGTTAGTATTCGGAGGGTAAATAGGAGGACGAGCAGTGTTATCACGATTGTAACAGGAAGTAACGCGAATACAGCGACAATGAAACATCCCAGGGGATTAGAGGTGCTCAGTCCGAGTGGTTCAGCGGTGTCATCAGCAGGAATCAGTGGTTGTAGGTTGCGTAGTTGTTCGATAAAAAGGGATGGATTGTTTTGCATGATACGGAGATATGGGAGAATGTTTGGTGTTTTGACTTCCAGGGATTTGATGATGGTGTTGTAGTAAGGTGTTTTTTGGAGTTTCGTGAGTAATTCAATGAAGATGCTGGGGTGTGCAGTAAAAAATTGAAGTGCTTTGGAAATGGTATCTTGATTGATATTTTGTGTGCTCAGGAAGAGGTTTTCATGGTGTCCTTTGTTTAAATAGTTGGTCTGTAACATGCTTGTTTTTTTGTTAGTTGATCGAAGTGTTTGTACTGCAAAGAGGGGGGAGGATTGTAGTGATGAGTCCTGTGTCGTTGTTTGAAATCCAATAACTGAGGTATACGAGGTCAGTATGAGAAGGAGAACAGCTGCACAACTACCTATAAGTATTTTTTTCTTCATATGTTTTCCTCAGATAAATATGAGTAGAAGGCCATATTTAACTGTTCCTATTGGTTTTTGGTTCCACTGAAACATACACTCAAAGAACATGTCTTGAGAAATAGGATAAATGTTGACATTTGCTTCATATGCTTTTTTTGGGCGCAACACTAAAAAATGATCATTATACTGACTTGTATCAGAGGAGCTTTTACAGCTTATCACCTCTTTAACAAAAGGAGAAAGGATAATGGCTTGACTTCTAATAGAGTGTATACCAATTTTGACCTTGCCCGCCTTAGCATATTTTTATTTATCGAACAATCAAGACTGGTGAAATCGCATGATGTGATACTTTTTCGCAGACGTTGCCCAGTAAGATGCGATTCAGCCCGGTCATCCCTTTACAACCCATGACGATAATATCATTTTTTTTCCCTTCGTTGATAATAGCTTCTTCAGGGATTCCTTCGACGAGTTTTTTAATTACTTTTACGCCTGCTTGTTTTCCCATTTTTTCTACATCATTGAGGACTTTTTTTCCTTGTTTTGTTAAAATTGCTTCCCATGGTAGTGATACCTCGTCATAGGGAATCGTTTTGGTTAAACGAGGGGTATCTACAACGTAGAGTGCTACAATTTCGATTCCATTTGATTTCGCTAGGGATATTGCTTTCTTCATCGCTTTTGTTGCATAACTTGATCCATCAACCGCTGCGATAATACGGTGGAAATCTTTTTTACGCTTTTTTTCAACGGGTCCTTTCTTCATATCAATCACCTATTTCATTTTATTTTTTTACACATATTTTTGCAAATTCATAGCAATTGCACTATTAAAACATATCCTTAGAAATAGAAGGAATAGTATGGTTTTGTGCGAATCGATATAATAGTAACAAGATTTTATAATTTAAGACGAAAGGGAAAATGGCGAGGCAACAAAAATGAATTTATAATAGGAAAACAAAATATGAACAACCATTCCCTTTCCTCATTTTCTTATTTCATCTCCGATTAGATAATAATTAGATAATAAGGGGAAAGGTAAAAATTTAAGGGGACACTATGTAGTAACAATCGTTACCTTTCCGCCTCTTCTCTCATAAAACTAAACTTGCACGTATATTAATAATTTTCTGAAATTTTTCATAACATTTGTAACATATATAAACCATCTGACTTGTGGAAATGAAAACTATATTATTTTATGAAATCATCATGAGTGGAAAAACAATAAAAATTGTTGATTATTTCTTTAAAATTTATAAGAACGATTACGCCTTGCTATTAAAACCGTTAAAATAAAGATCAACATTGTCTCGAAGAAAAGAACATAAATAAGAAATAAGAAGGGTATTTCTATGCCGAAGATTGCTAATGACAGGAAAAAAAGAAAACTAACAAACATAACGGTAAAGGTAGTTATATATAATTTCACAGTTCTCATCATATTCAATAAATCAGGTTTGTTTCTGTCCATATAAACTTTTTGATTCTGAGTACGTGGAAAGCTTAAATTGATGTCCTCATCATAGAGAAGGTATCTAGCCCTCTTTGTTTCCATGTTGCTATCATCGTCATTATTATTTCTACGATCTCTGTTCCTTTTGTGTTTCTTAGAGTTCCTATGATTTTTCTA
>DATLAF010000244.1:0-2811 GCA_035527635.1 Thermoplasmatota archaeon
CATCTTCGAGAACCCTTCCTCTATCTGCTGGCTCAGTTGACTATGGATATCCGCACCGACAGTATCGCGTATTTGCAGGTAGACAGCATTGATGATGTCTTGGAGCAAATTATCGTTCTTTATGAGGTTATAATGACCGAATTTCCCTCGTTTTATCACCTTGTTTATTTCTATCGTCAGCGGTATGTAGTATTTCACACCAAAGAAATCTATCTCAACAATCTCTGTGCATTGTTCAAGGAGATGCTGGCTCAACGATATGTTTTTCGGCAAATCCTTTTTCTTGATTATTTCACCGTGCATTTTTCCTCCAGAATCTTCATTTTCAACAGGAAATCAAGGACATCGCCCCAGTTTGTGAACCGGAATCCGTTGTCATCAATGTAAAGAATCGCTGTCGGTTTGTCCATCACCAACTCATCGTATTCACAGCCGACAGATTCAAGGTATCTCTCGGTGACGGCTCGTTCCGCCTCTATCCTAGCGGTATGTATCGTTATTCTGAGCCCACGAACCCGCAGCTCATGGATAACCTTGATTGATGTGACATTCACAGGGCAAAGCATCCGTTTCAGTTCCATGTGGTTCTCAGGGTATCTCTCATAGTCACAGTGATGTTTGCATTTCTTCTGATCGATGATTACCCCGTCTAGGTCTACGACGATTGTTTTATTGAACAGCTGTGTCATCATATTCAATGAATTCCTCCTGTGAATCCACTTCATCCCAAGATTTGAAGATATCAGGATGCTGTTTCTCGAAAATCACCCAGTTTTTCTTGACAAACTCAGCAATCCCCTTGCTGTTTTTGAACCATATAACCCCTTTTTTTTCCTCCCATTCATCCGCGATAAAATATTCCGCGTCATTAATGAAATTCAAATCGCAATGATGCTCTAGAAGGGTTTTTTTTATCTCTTCGTTGCTTTTTTTCCGTTCATCTGTGTTTACATCACCTTTTTGTAGCGGAAGGCAGACATCATAGAGCACATGCAGGGCAATCCTATCGCCTACGGGGTGTTTTTCCATTATGTGACCTCCTTTTGTAAATGGCTTAATCGTTCTGCTCTTTTGATTACTCTTTTCATTTCTGACATGGAGATAGTGACTTCCCCATTGACACAATAACAAGTTAACGTATCTGGCGGTGTGAATGACCACTTTCCACTTTTGTAAAGTTTTATTTCATCTTCCATTTTTATCTCCTCTGAATACGTTTTCTATAAATCAATAAAGTCGGTACAGGATTATCTTCCCAAAGAGCAGAAGATATCATCGCAAGCAACTCTGTTTTTTCCTTCATTTCTCCCTCCGTGTTACTAGAATCAGCGATGCCTCTTTTTTCCTGATAGAATCCACCAATGCCCGCATTTCGTTCACCAAAGGGTTCCAGCTTGGTGTATGCTGTTGTAAAAACTGGAGTGAATCATCTTCATCCTCATCTAACGGCGGTAAGTGCATCATATTTATCAGTCATTGATATAATATTTCTCGGCGGTTTCCTTCCCGAATAACTCATGGAGCACTTCATTCGGGTAACAGACACGGGGGCCTTTCCCAGTGTTGGTTCTCCATGATACTTTAACCAAAGCCTCTTTTATTTGCTCTATTGTTTTAGTTTCCATACTATTCCTCTCTCAATATTTTTTGTTGCCGACGACGAAAGTGTACCTGCAGTCATCGCGTAGTTCATCCTGCATGGCCTTAATCACCATCTCTTTCGAGAAATTAAGAACTTCCTTCAAGTCGGGTGAATCCTTTTTTAGACCTACGATGTAAACCTCCTGCGTCAAGATGGTTTCTTGGTATAATTTTATCATCATCGACAGGATGACGGGATCCAATGCAATCGTTTTGTCGGTTTTTTTCTTCATTTTCGTATCATCTCCACTTCTTCGTTGTTGACATGCAGACAGAATGTTTCTCCGTCTAGAGCATAGGCATCAACAACACTGTGGACGAAAGCCAGTATGTTTTCATCCATGTCTTTATCGTGTTTAATATGTGTGTATGCCATTATCTCTTCTCCTCTGATGTGATAATCGGTTTTTCTAATCGTTTTTTCTTCCACGGTGGTATCTCCACTGGCTCCGCCTCTTGAATAACCTTTCTGTCAGCCTTGTACTCGTAGGTTATGATGATAAACGTGTTCCACATGGAATCAGGGTCAAACCGTGGCTTCAAATCATACTGCACCCCGTTTCTAAGCACGGTAATCATCTTGATATGGCCATCATCAGCAAACTCGACGTTGACGATTTTACCAGACAGCAATTTAACCAATACCTCATCAGTCTGTTTCCTGATAACAACCCTACAGTAGCATTTCCCGCAGAGTTTTTCTTCCGATGGCCCAGCGGATATCTTCTCCACTTCGATGAATGCCTCGCATTTTTTGCAGAAATACCCTTTTCTCTCTGTAATCAATGCTTGTTCTCGTTGTCTTTCAAGCTCGTATAACTGCTTTTCCAACTCTGATTGTTTTGCTTTTATCTCATCGCTTTTCATTATTTTTCCTCCGTAGGAATCGGTTCCTGTACGAAATAAATAACTATCTCGTCTGGAATCATTTTCTTCTTCATTCTAATCATACCCATGCTTTTGTTTGCTTGAAATTAGGCTTCATGGACGGTTTCTTCGTGCAAATCACTGGCATCTCCCTTGAATACTCATAGCAAGGATCAAGACCGCAAAGGCCGTTCTCACAAACCCATTCCACTTTTTTCTCAGACATCACAATTCACTCCTTTTTTTTCATCCAGCTTGCAACACACGCGGATCCGAGCAGACAAAGAATACACCTATTGTTAT
>DATLAF010000245.1:0-4552 GCA_035527635.1 Thermoplasmatota archaeon
ACAACAAAAGAAGAAAGTGACAATATCTCTGAGATTGTCGGCCATTTACAGGAGGATGCTCTTGAATGGATGGATTTTACTGTTGATAATATTAATGAGGATAGTTTTGTCATCGCAACTTCTCTGAAATTTAGTTTGCAGCTTGTCGCTAGTGTTCTTTCAGAACGGTATTCATCGTATGAGGATTTAGACACGGAATTAGGTTTAATGCTACCAGCAGTTCGAGTGGATGAGTTTGATGTAAAGGTCTATCCCCTTCTTATTTTGATTCGGAAAAATTTGATTCTTACGATTCATCCCAAAGGGGTCGTTCGATTACAAAAGATTTATCGATACGCGGATATTTTCATGAAGAAAATCCGCCAAGATCTCCCTTGGAACGATAAACTGACGATTCTGTTGACTCGAATCATCGATGAGAACAACCAGAAGAATTTCAATGGTTTACGGATGATTGAAGAAGAAGGTGATGAACTTGGGAAATTTATGGTGGAACCAAAGACATCACGAACAGAAATCGGTAACGACATCTATAAAATGAAGCATGCGTTGATTACCTATCTTAATACGCTGTGGGCTTCATGGGATGTGATTAACTCGCTACGATATGGGGACGCAGAGACGATAACCGATAATCAGAAACTCTTGCAGCGTATCGGAATTTTAGGAGACGACATCAACAGACAAATTGCGCTAAGCGAACATATGAGTGAGGTTCTTGCTTCTGGATTGGAAGTGTTACAAACTATCTATAATAATCAATTGCAAATGTTGAACAATCGATTAGCATTTATTGCCACATGGCTTGCTGTCCTTGCAACAGCCGGGTTAGTGCCAAATACGTTAGCAACAATTTTTGGTATCGGTAAAATAAACGACATTATTGATTTGCCTTGGATCATTGCCATATTAATTATATCAACTATTGGTTGCACATATTTGATATATATTCTTTTCAAGAAAAAAGAATGGTTACCTCCAAAAGCTGAATGTTAACAAACCATATGAGAATGGTATTTAAGCCGTCAAAAAATCTTTGGTATCATTCTCCATGGTACTTTATTCATATATTCTTTATATGGTTCTCCGTACTGTCTTACTAATACTTTTTCTTCATCGATTATACTCCAAATCATGATAGGGATTGCGATTAGAGCGATAATGAACGCAACTACTGAATAAAAAAACAATGCAAGACCAAATGCGACGATAATAAGAGACGTATAATGAGGGTGTCTGATGTATTGAAAAATCCCATCGGTGACGAGTTGTCCTTTGTACGTTTTATGCCAAAAGATCTCCCATTTAAAATATACGTACGCGCCAAGAAGAAAAATGACGCATCCGAGAATAACAGTTCCAAGTTGTGGTAAGGGGATTTCCCATACACCATAAAATGCAGTGAGTGGTCCAATTAAGATAATGAGAAGCAATGGTGCGTAGTGTACGATGAAGAGGGCCCGAAGTTCTTTTGGTGGTTTGTAATGGAACATAGTTCTTAGATTATTTGCATGCCGCCTTTGCCTATTTCCATGTTCTGTGGCCTGAGTGTATGTTTGGTGCTACGCATTTTCATAACGGTAAGTTTGCGTCGATCCATTGTGGGGTCAAGGCTTAGGATGATGACACCATCTGCGAGGAATTCTGAGATGCCATCACGTGAGTAATTCGTAGAACCGGATGGTAATTCTGAGGTAACTACCGCGGTGCATCTTGCTGTTTCCAATGCGTTCATGATGTAATGGAGATGTAATCGTCGAACCGGGAAGTTCCCTGAGGAGATCTCGTCATGATCTATATTGTCGACCTCGCCGGTAAATTCAGGATTGTTGAGATAGATAGGCATTTCAGATAAGGGGGTGATGGAGTCGAGAACAACACGGTCATAGTTTCCAGAGAGAATTTCGTTAATCATACTTTCATAGATGAGTTTTTTATTAATGTTTAGAAACAAGAATTTAATCTGCCCACTTTGGATTGCTGAATCAAAATGAATGCCGAGTTCAGCAGCTTGGAGGAGGAGTCCTTCTATTTTTTTATCGAGTGTTAAGTAGAGGCATTTTTTTCCTTCCTCAACACCTTTGGCAAGGAATTGGTAACAAAAGATAGATTTTCCACTTCCTGGTGGACCTGAAACCAGAGTAATGCTTTCTTTAGGCAGACCGCCTGATAGTAATTCATCAAGTCCATTAATGCCAGTTTTAACTCGTTCTATTTTTCCCACTGTCGTTTTATTATCCGTTTGGATGAGTGCCATGATCCACCCTCAGGACTGTATAAGGGTGCGTATATAATTATTTTGTCATCCCGTTGTGTATTTTGCATGTGGATTATTGGCATGGTTTTTTCGTAGTATATTAATATTTATGAAAATATTTATATATTTATAAAGTAAAATATATCATATAGCTGAATGAGAATGAATGACATGACTACCAAGGGCATTAAAATCTGGATATGGGCACAAAACAACAGAATACTCAAAGCCATATCAAACAAGGAAACAGGCACCATTTCTATTTATGACGAATACGATAACATTATCCTACGACGAACAGGACTTACAAAACAACAAGTCAAGACCATTGAACTAATTTTTGCAACCTATGCCCTTAAAAAAGTCGGTGACCGGAAAGAACCATTCACCTATTTATAAACAGGCAACAATACCTGTCGTTCCGGGTACACATTTATCCCCTGACTGGAGATATCCATAGAAAATACTTTCTTCTGATGATTTGAGTATCGCATCTTTAAAACTTCAATAGCATTCTCCCGTCGATCACCACGCTGAATGTTATATAAAACAAGAATCCCATCAGCCAAGAACTCCTCAATTCCCGTATCACTAAAACGCGTTGGCATTGGTTCAGTCTCTGTAATCAGAAACGATGTCGCACCGGTTTCTTCAAAGAAATTGAACAATTGCTGGAGATACACCCTGTAATTTTTCTCTTTACTAATGGACGCGGAGATAATAGCGGTCAACGAATCAACCACGATTACCTCAGGATTAAAATCCTTTGGGATAATCAATGGTTTAATCTTATACGATAGCTCTGTCGCAGACCCAGACCCACTTACCGACCCAAATTTCATCCGTAAAATGTCGAGTGGATTAACCTTCTGGATAAGCAAATGTCCAGAGTCAACATATTTTTTAGCATCCCAGCCAAACGCGTACATACTTCGCTCTATTTTTTCAATACTTTCCTCAAAACTTACATACATACAATGCTTTTCTTGAGATACTAGATTATAACAAATCTGTCGACAAAACGTACTCTTCCCCGTCCCCGTCCCACCTGCAACTAACACTGAGTTTTTTTTTGGGATACCCCCTTCTGCGAACAACTCATCAAACCCAGGAATGTGGGTTTTCATTATATGTGCTTCTTCTGTTTTCGTATCAGTCTTGATATCAGCCATAGGAAAATCGCTCTCGTTTTAACTCTTTAATAAGAGATTCTTAAAACTCCATATTCTGTTAAAGAACCCATCCTTGTCCTATCTGAACATAGATGTCGATGACATTAAGCTGAAGCATAATTTCTTTATTACCTGGTTTGATCGTGATATAACCTTGTGCAGGATGCATTATAATATTTATATTTCCATTCATTGCATAAATACCAAGAAGATTATGCAGCGATTCATTCCAAGCATTCAAATGCGCGGTGTAAATACTAATATTTCCTCCCATTGGAATATGATCATAATAAATTCTGTTGCTTGAATAATTTGTTCGGATGAAGCAGTTACCCTCTCCGTTTGTTATGTTTTTCCCAGGAATTGCCATAAAATGAGGAAGATCAAGATGAATTGTTATGTTGTTTGTGTTGTTTACTGAGGAAATCGATGGATCAGCTCTCATCACTGGTAATCCTTCTAATTGTTGTAAAATCAATCCCCCGCCCTCAAGAATATATTTCTGATCAACAAAATATGAATTATCTGCTGCGTATTGGATGGATGTCAGTGGAACTATTCCAGATTCATAAGGAGGTACCAATGGTGGATTAAGAGTAATTTTAAACGCAGGATCTTCTTGAACACTTACTTCACCAAAGGCCTTTACAGTAATAAAATAGGGTAAATCTCTACCCCCTAAGGTTAGCATTGAAGAAATCGGCGCAGATGATTTGGTTATCCCTTGTAAATCAATCATGGATTTAAGTGTAGAAAATTGATTCGATACCAAATCCATATGTTCTGCTTCTCTCTGTTCCATAACCTCTGGGATATAAATCAATTGAATCAATGATATGACAATTGAAACAAGGGCAACCATAAGTAATGCTTCTATGACCCCTGCAACAGCCTGATTCTGCATCCCAATCTTTCTTTTCTTCATCTCTCCAACCACGTCCATATATTATCTCTATCACTTATATTTTTTCGTTTGTTTTTTCACTGGTTTCCCTGTAATAGATTTACTATTTTCCTACCGTTGCTTTATTTTTAATATAAAACCAATAACTATCCCTACCGCTAAAAGAAAGACAACGATGATGAGAACAGAGAAGGGAATTTCAACATTTAAGATAGAGAC
>DATLAF010000246.1:0-5331 GCA_035527635.1 Thermoplasmatota archaeon
TGTGCTGATCATCTTCTCAATAAAGCAGGGGTTGCCGTACTTCCCGGGACAGCATTCGGTTCGTATGGTGAAGGATATCTTAGGTTTTCGTACGCAACAACTTTGAAAGACATTGATGAAGCTATACAAAGAATAACAAAGTCGTTGTAACAGAAATTACTGGAAAAGAGCTATACCAGATGGATAACCATTTTGTGTATCCATCTTAAATTTAACAATTTTCTTTTACCTAAAAAACACATAACAAGTTGTTGAGAAAAACTCGTAATAAGCCGTTGCAGAGATACTGAAAAAATCTGGATTAGTAAAGGTAAAATAACATAACTTATTTTATTCAAAACGATATCCAGTAGTTGTAATTAGAGGTATAAAGCCCTTTTTTCTATTTCTCAGGAGAACAAACATTTTTTACAGGAGAAAAAAAGGTGGCCAAGCCGCCGAAGGGATTTGGACCCCTGACCTGCTGATTACGAATCAGCCGCTCCACCAGCTAAGCTACGGCGGCAACCTAGGGCCTGAATAGGGTCCGATATTAAAAAATTGCCTATGGTCTTCCGTAACATCTTTTTACTTCTATCCGTTACACGACGTAATGATTTGCGGAGCTGACGAATCCGGACGAGGACCAGTTGTAGGTCCTCTCGTAGTCGCGGGGGTCCTTGCCGAGAATGATACCGAACTCATACGCATCGGTGTGTGTGATTCAAAGCAACTCACACCAAAAAAACGAGAACAACTCGCCCCGATGATTAAAAAAATTGTGGTAAAATACGAGATCATCGTGCTTCCTGCTGCTGATATCGATGATCTACGAAAGACCATGACGTTAAACGAACTGGAAGTCTTCGTATTCAGTAAAATCATCGAGAAACTCAGACCTGATGTCTGCTATGTCGATGCAGCAGATGTGAAGGAAGAACGTTTTGGAAAGGATATTCTCAGCCATCTTTCCTATAGACCTCAGATGATTTCTAAGCATAAGGCAGACGAACACTACCCCATAGTAGGAGCAGCAAGCATTCTTGCAAAAGTAACTCGAGATGAACATGTTCGGAAGATAGCACAGGAACTCGAACCCGCTCTGAACATTCCTCTAGGCAGCGGTTATCCTGCAGACCCGTTGACCAAACAATTTCTGAAAACCTGGATGAAGCGATTCGGCTCGTTGCCACCCCATGTGCGTCAGTCGTGGGAAACCTGTCGGCAACTCGTCAGGGAGCATAAAACAAAACGACTCGATGAATTCCCCTAAAAGTAGCAGAAATGCCAGCAACCAAAGGCTGGCATGTCCCCCGCAACCCAAGTCAATTAATGCCTAGAGGGACTTTTTAGCTTATATATCTATGAACAAGGTCACTGAAAGTATTCGTTCTGGTTCTAAGAAAAAATGGTTAAAAAAATGAAAAAAAAGAAAAATCTAGAGGGTTACTTGTTGTGATCCTGGAATTCCTTTAAAAAAGTACAAAGCACTTCAGTACCTTCAAGAGACATCGCATTATACACTGATGCTCGCATACCACCGACATCCCGATGACCCTTTAGACCAATGAGCCCTTTCTTCTTTGCTTCATCGACGCATTTTGCCTCAAGCTCCGGTGTCGCAAGATTAAACGTGATGTTCATCAAGGATCGAGATTCCGGTTTTGCAACACCCTTATAGAACCCGTTTGATTTATCGATCACATCATAGACAAGGTTTGCTTTCTTACGGTTCTGCTTCTCCATCGCAGAAACCCCACCAAGGGCTTTCAAATACTCCAACACCAGCTCACAGAGGTAGATCGAAAAACATGGGCAGGTGTTATACAAGGAATCCTTCTCAAAATGGGTCTTATACTTCAACATGGTCGGTGTGTTCTCAGGAACCCGGTTGATGAGATCCTCTCGGACGATCACTACCGTGACCCCCGCAGGGCCTAGGTTTTTCTGCGCACCAGCGTAGATAAGACCAAATTTCTTGACATCAATAACCTTATCCATGAAATTCGAAGACATATCACAGACAAGGGGTACCTCACTGGGGACCTTTGGCCATTCATGCCACTCGATCCCACCGATGGTCTCATTTCCGGTGATATGGGCAAACGCCGCGTTCTGGCTAAAGACGACATTCTTAGGGATATAAGTGAACTTTTGATCCTCTGATGAGGCAACGATTTTCACCTCACCGTACAACTTTGCTTCTTTGATTGCTTTCTTTGCCCAAGCACCTGTATGGACATATTCCATTGGTTTTCCTGCTTGCTGCAGGTTCAACGGTGCCATGAAAAACTGGGATGATGCACCACCTTGCAGCCACAAGACTTTATAGTTGCTAGGGATGCCCATGAGCTCTCTGAGCAGCTCTGAGGCTTTCTTATGTACCTCATCGTATTCTTTCGATCGATGAGAAATCTCAAGAATGGACATTCCCGTTCCATGGAAGTCAAGCAACTCCTCCTGGGCTTTTTTCAGAACAGGAAGCGGTAACGTCGCTGGTCCTGCATAGAAATTAAACACGCGTTTCGTCATAGCAAAATCCTCCAATATTTATTGAGCCAGTGTATATCAAAAAGAGATTTAAAGCATTCGGACCCCCTCTCGGGGAACACCTCCTTTAGATCGTTTTTACTTTTCGTGCGAATGTGAGATATCCAGTATGACCCAACATCTCAAAACTTGGTCGTGTCCCATGCTTTGACACGATCATCTCCCGCTGGATGTTCTCAAAGGTTTTACATTCGATAAACGAATATTGTTCGATTGTCCGTACTGTCTGTTCCACCTGGGAAATCAACGGAGAATACGTACAGAGATACCCACCCATCTTTAACGCCTTCCACGCATGTTCAACAACAGCCCAGGGGTTCGGGATATCAAGAATGACCGTATCAAGATCTTTTTCGTCAATTCCTTTCGTCACATCCTTGATTTTTGTCGTCACATACGAGGCGAGGTTCGCCTGTTTCAGATTCTTCATCGCATGGTCGATGAACTCTTCCCGGATATCATAGGAAACGACTGACCCATTTGGAGCGACTGCTGAAGCAAGTGCGATCGTAAGTGACCCTGACCCGATCCCTGCCTCAAGCACCCTCTGTCCGGGTTCTATGGAGCAATTCATCAGGATATGAGCGGCATCCCGTGGTAAAATAATCTGCGCTTGACGGCGCAACCCCTGAAGTTTATCCTGCAACGAAGGGACTAGCAACCAAAACTGTTTACTGCCTATCTCAAGTTTATTTCCATATTCTTTTCCGACGAGTGTTTTCGGATCGATAACGCCAATCCCTCTGATTTTATCGGTTTTTCCACTGGTGTCAACAATGATTTTCCGTAGGTTCTCATCAACGAGTACGACGATATCGTTCAGTTCCACCATCGGTTTCATCGCTTCCACCTTAGAAAATCAACCATAGAACCAAAACACAGGTTCTCCAGGTCAAGCTGGTCACGCCATTTCTCTTGACAGTCGCAGGTAAGATTGTTGAACACATCCTGGTTTTGTGACAATGAGAATTCTTCGATCGCGTGGAGTACCGCTTGATCACAGACACCACAGTTATGAGGACCGCGCATGCTTCCACCACCGACCACATCGCATTTCACGAACGCCTGAGTCATACTTTTACTCTGTTGTAAAAACTCAACGATGCTCCAGAGCCATGATGGCCTGTATTGGTTTCGTTTCCAGAGGTATTCTACGATCGTATGACGCTGCACGTTCGTCGGGTTCAACGATATCAGATCGGCATACGATGCGGTATCCTTGATTGTCCTGATGCAGTCGTTGAGTGATTCTTTCTCTGTTAAAAACGGTGGTTTCATCAGTACGTAGGTTTTCACCTTCATCTTGTGTTTTTTCAGTAGCGTTGCTGCCTTTTTATAATCATCAAAGGTAAATCCTTTGTTGATTGCTGTTTCTCGCACCAGATCATTGGATGTCTCTAACCCAATCCCGATTTCAAATTCATTTGTAGATACTATCTTTTGAATCTCCGCTACCCTTTTTTCTGTGACGTACTCCGGACGTGATTCGACTGAGATTTTCTCTGCTTGCTTTGTTAAAGAGCTTAGGATTTCGTGTTGCACAGATACCGGTATTTCAGAAGGATCAAGGAAACTACCTGAGGTAAAAAGTTTCACGATCTTTTCACCTTTATAGCTCTGCATCGCGTTCTCAAACTGAGACCGTAAATCCTTCTCAGAGACATCAGTAAACATGCTGTCGTTGAAATACCCGCACATCGTACACCCTGATGATAACGCCCAGGAGCATCCACGTGTTCTTAAAATAATGACGTACGCATCAACAACCGTGCCGTCAAGTACGTCTTTTTCTGACCAACAACGAACCGGCTGTCGAGGATTCTGGATGCGGGGTATAAAATCTTTTTTGAATGATTGACAGAAAGCCGTTATCTCGTTCATGTCTTGTCATCATTCTTTTTACGTTTGAACAGGAAGACGACCACTACGAGAGCAAGAACTAGGATTACAACTTCAAAGCCGGGGGTTGATCCAGAGCTAAACGGATAGGGTAAGGCGTAGTTCAGCGTATTTGGTAGTTGTGATCGGCCTAATAGCGAAAGCGTATAGTTCCATTCGACAAGAGGATCTTCGGTCCCGATGTACTGGTCATTTACCGTTGAAAAGGTATACGGTTGTGCGTCTCTAACGGTATTGGAGAATCTTTCAGGGTTGTTCAGGAAATAATGTCGTGCCTCAGCATAGACGTTCACGGTGACATTGGAATTTGCACTCCATCCTTCGAACTCCGCGGTGGTCTCATATTTTTCTTTATCGTTTATATCCTTTCGATCAACGTTGATGTCTGAGCCGTTCTCGATCCTGTAAAACACCCTGAAGTTTTCGTTACTGATCTGGTCATTAGCTTTTATGATAATCGGATCTCCGCTTGTGATTGTGATTCCAGGAGCGTGAGAGGAGATGATCTCAAGAACATTCGTTGCATAGGTAAATGAACCAGTAATGGTGGTCTTCAGATTTTTAACATCAGAGACGATAATCGTGTAATTATAGGTACCACGCATATCACTTGGGTTCTCATAGGTGTACCGGAGGATATTGTTTTCATAGGTGAAATCAGGAGTAAACATGGTCCCATTTGGATCGGTGATCATGAAGTTGATTCCTGCTTTGTCCACTCCTACGTTATCAACGATGTACGCTGCGAAGAAGATAGTCCCGCCAGGTTCCTGCATCCCTGGTAATGCAACGATTTCGACATGTGGTGCTTCGGCATCATAGAACGGAGGGATGACCAACACGATGAGAACAAGCAGCCAGGTGAAAAAATAGGTGGCAAATGTCGTAAGCCAGCCTATTCGC